>DATFOS010000199.1:0-17979 GCA_035265325.1 Acidimicrobiales bacterium | reverse complement strand
GACCTCTGCCACGGCCGCAACGTCCTCGTCGTCAGCATGTGCGGCAAGGTCCGCCATGCCGTCGCCGCGGTCGAAGCCGGCTGCGACATCGTCGTGGCGCAGGGCACCGAGGCCGGCGGGCACACGGGCCGGGTGGCGACGATGGCGCTGGTCCCCCAGGTGGTCGACGCCGTGGGCGACCGGGTACCGGTGGTCGCCGCCGGCGGCATCGTCGACGGCCGGGGCCTGGCCGCGGCGCTCGCCCTGGGGGCGGACGGCGTGTGGGTGGGTACCCGCTTCATCGCCACGCCCGAGGCCCGCAGCGTCGTCGGCTACAAGGACGCCCTGCTCCGGGCGCACGAGGACGACACGATCGTGAGCCGGGCCTACACCGGCAAGACCTGCCGGGTGCTGGCCAACGACTACACGTCGGCGTACGAGGCGGGCGGGCGGACGGCCGAGCCGTTCCCGATGCAGTTCGTGACCTCCGTGAAGGACGGGGTCAACCACCTCGGCGGCGACGAGGCCACCGAGGGGGTCGATCCCACACGCGAGTTCTTCCCGGCCGGCCAGGGCGTAGGCGCCATCGACGAGCTCGTGCCGGCGGCCGAGATCGTCACGTCGATGGTCGAGCAGGCCGAGGCGACGCTGGCGAAGCTGCGCCCGTAGGCCGCCGGCGGCCCGCGGGCCTAGAGGTCCTCGATCCAGCCCTTGAGCCTGGTGATGAGGGCCGGCACGTCGTCGGCCACGGGCGCCACGTTGAGGCTGGTCACCCCGGCCTCCTTGTATGCCGCCAGGCGCTCCTTCACGTAGCCCTCGGGGCCGCACAGGTTGGTGGCCTCGAGGAACGACTCGGGCACCGCGGCGGCGGCCTCGTCCTTCTTGCCGTCGAGGTAGAGGTCCTGGATGAGCTCGGCCTCGGCCTCGTAGCCGTACCGCCTGGCCAGGTCGTTGTAGAAGTTGCGGCCCCGGGCGCCCATGCCGCCCACGTAGAGGGCGACCATCGGGCGGGCGAAGTCGCGCACGCCGGCCACGTCCTCGCCCACGGCCAGCAGCCCGCCCGCCACGACCTCGAGCTGGCCCAGCTCGGAGCTGCGCTTGGCCGCCCCGGCGGCGAGCGGCTCGCCCCACACGGACGCCGCCCTCTCGGGGTGGAACAGGATCGGCAGCCAGCCGTCGGCCACCTCGGCCGTCATCTCGACGTTCTTGGGGCCGAGCGCCGCCACGTACACCGGGATGCGGTCGCGCACGGGGTGGGAGATCATCTTGAGCGGCTTGCCGAGGCCGGTGCCCTGCCCCGGGGGCAGCGGCAGCTGGACGGTGGAGCCCTGGTAGGCGAGGCGCTCACGCTTCCACGCCATGCGGCAGACGTCGATGATCTCGCGGGTCCTGGCCAGCGGCTTGACGTAGGGCACGCCGTGGAAGCCCTCGATGACCTGCGGGCCCGAGGCCCCGAGGCCGAGGATGCAGCGCCCCTCGGACAGCGAGTCGACGCCGGCCGCCGTCATGGCCAGCAGGCTGGGGGTCCGGGTGTAGATCGGCAGGATCCCGGCGCCGATCTCGACGCGCTCGGTGACGGCGGCGAGGTAGCCCATGAGGCTCACCCCGTCGAAGCCGTAGGCCTCGGCCACCCAGACGGTGTCGATGCCCGCCTTCTCGAGGGCGATGGCCTGGTCGGCCGACTGCCTGGGGCTGCCGGTGTAGCCGAGCTGCATGCTGAGCTTCATGTGTCCCCCTCGTTGCGGGTGGTGCCGGCGTCCGGTCGCCGGCACCGGGATGTCAGGCCGCCAGGCGTTCGCGCGCCCGCTTCGACCGGTCGAGCAGGTGGGGCGGCACCGTCACGCCGTTGACCACCTTGGACTCGCCGCCGGCCGCGGCTGCGGCGGCACCGTCGCCGGCACCCTCGTCGGTGACCGCCTCGGCCGCCGCGGCGGCACGGGACCGGCGCTCGAGCGCCTCGTCGAACTGCTTGGGCCGCGCCAGCATCGAGCCGTCGATCGAGCCCACGTCGGTGCCGTTCTCGAACAGGACCCGGTACCGCTCCCAGGCGAAGCCGTTGACCAGGTACACGCGGCCCTTGGTTCCCTGCGGGACACCGGGGAAGGGATCGAGGGCCTTGACCGTCTCGCCCTTGCGGAACCGGTCGATGACTGCTGCCTTCGCCATAGTGCCTGCATCCTGCCAAAACGGCGGGGCGTGGCGCGAATCACCCCGGCTGGAGGTTGGACCGCTACGCCGAACTAATTATCCTTCCTAAGCGATGAACGCTTCCCCCTCCTCCGACCGCCGCCCCGGCGAGCTCGACGTGGCCGAGGTGGCCCACCGCCTCCGCCTCGCCACCGCCCGCCTGGCCCGGCTCATGCGCCAGCAGGTCGGCACGGGGCTGTCCCCCTCGCAGTACTCGGTCCTCGTCTCGATCGAGCACAACGGGTCGCTCACCCTGGGCGAGCTGGCCGCCATCGAGCAGGTGGCGCCGCCGACGATCACGAAGATCGTGTCCAAGCTCGAGGAGGACGGGCTCGTGTCGCGCACGGTCGACGAGCGCGACCGGCGGGTCGCCCGGGTCACGGTGTCCCAGGCCGGCCAGGCCCGCCTCGACGCCGCCCGCAGCCGCCGCGACGCCTGGCTGAGCCAGCGCCTCGACGAGGTCGGCGCCGACGACATCGACCGCCTCGTCGCCGCCCTCGACGTGCTCGAGGCCCTGGCGTCCGGGCCCGACCGCGCCGCCGACCACACGAGCGACCGTCCGGTGGTGCCGTGACCGACCGCCTGAAGCTCGCCTCCGCGGCCACCTTCCGATCGCTCCACACCCGCAACTTCCGGCTCTTCTTCCTCGGCCAGCTGGTCAGCCAGGCGGGCACGTGGATGCAGTCGGTGGCCATCATCTGGGTCGTCCTCGAACTGACCGACAACGGCCTGGCCCTCGGCCTGGTCACGGCGGCGCAGTTCCTGCCGCTGCTGCTCATCGGCGCCTGGACCGGCCTCGTCGCCGACCGGGTCGACCGCTACCGCCTCCTGGTCGCCTGCCAGCTGGCGTTCACCGTGCTGGCCGTCGCCTTCTCGGCCCTCACGCTGACCGGCAGCCAGACCGTCCTGTCGATGTACGGGCTGTCGCTGGCGTTCGGGCTGATCACGGCGTTCGACAACCCGACCCGCCGGGTCCTCGTCAGCGAGATGGTCGAGCCCCGCGACCTGCCCAACGCCGTCGGGCTGAACAGCGCCATGATGACCGGCTCCCGCATCTTCGGGCCGGCCCTGGCCGGCGCCCTGATCGCCGGGCCGGGCGCGGCGTGGTGCTTCGTGGCCAACGCCGTGTCGTACGTCGCGGTGATCGGCGCCCTGCTCCGCATGGACCACTCGGCGTTCCACCTCGGCCCCCGGGTGGCGCGGGCCAAGGGCCAGGTCCGCTCGGGGCTGCGCTATGTGTGGGCGCACCCGACCCTGCGCGCCTCGGTCGTGCTCATCGCCGTCGTGGGTTTGGCCGCCTTCAACTTCCAGGTGACGCTGGCGCTGCTGGCCGAGCAGACGTTCGCCGGCGCCGCCGGCACCTACACGCTGCTGTTCTCGGTGATGTCGGCCGGCTCGATGCTCGGCGGGCTGGCCGTGGCGCGGCGCGAGGCCGTCGACCTGCCGGTCCTGGCCAAGGCGGCGGCGGGGTTGGCCGTGTCGATGGCGGCCCTGGCCCTCGCCCCGACCCTGTGGCTGGCGGTGGCCTTCGCCCTGCCGGTCGGGTTCACGTCCGTGTACCTGATCTCCGGGTCGAACGCCGTGGTCCAGCTGCAGGCCGACCCCCGCATGCGGGGCCGGGTGCTGGCGCTGTTCGCCATGCTGTTCCTCGGCTCCACGCCGATCGGCGGGCCGATCGTCGGCTGGGTGTCCGACGTGACGAACCCGCGGGTCGCCGTGGGCGTCGGGGCGGTGGCCACGGCGCTGGCCGCGGTGTGGACGGTCCGCTACATCCGGCGGGCCGGCGCCGACCCGATCGCAGCCCGGGCGGCGGCCGACGCCGCTGCGGCCGACGAGCCGCTCGTCGCCGCCTGACAGGCTGCGCCGATAGGCCCGGCGGCCCGGCGGCCCGGCGCCGAAGGCGCCAAGAGCGGAGATGCCGCGTCGTTCGACCTTCTCGGGCGCGCCAGCGCCCGAGAAGGCAACCCTGCCTACCCGTGCACCGCCTGAGGCTCCTTGGGGAGGCCGAGGACGCGCTCGGCGATGATCGAGCGCTGCACCTCGGCCGTCCCGCCGCCGATCGTGAGCGCCGGGCCGAACAGGAACCCGTGGTGCCACAGGGCGGGCGCCGTGCCGAGCGGGCCGGCGTCGGCGAGCATGCCGGCGGCGCCCGCCATGTCCTTGGCCAGGTCGAAGAGGCGCTGGCCGTGCTCGTCGGCGAGGACCTTCCGCACCGAGGCCTCGGGCCCCGGCTCGCGCCCGCGGACGGCGGCGGTCACGGTGCGCAGGCGGATGAGCCGCAGGATCTCGGCCTCGATGTGGAGCCGGGCCAGCCGGTCGCGCTGGACCGCGGTCGGCGCCCCTCCGGCGGCCGCGGCGGCCCGGCCGACCGCCACCAGGTCGTCGCCCGTGGGACCGAAGCCCCACAGGGCACCGCCGGAGGACAGCGACACGCGCTCGTTGGCCAGCGTGACCTTGGCCAGTGCCCAGCCCCGGTGCTCCTCGCCCACCAGGTGGTCGGCGGGGATGCGCACCCGGTCGAGCGTGACCTCGTTGAACGTGTGGGCGCCGGTCATCTCGATGATCGGGCTGACCGACACGCCGGGCGCGTCCATCGGGCAGACGAAGTACGAGATGCCCTGCTGGAGCGGGGCGTCCGGGTCGGTCCGGGCGATGAGGATCCCCCAGCGGGCGGTCTGCGCCAGCGACGTCCACACCTTGCGGCCGGTCACCACCCACTCGTCGCCGTCGCGCACCGCCCGCGTGCGGAGGGAGGCGAGGTCCGACCCGGCATCGGGCTCGCTGAACAGCTGGCACCACACCTCGTCGCCGGCGAGGAGCGCCGGGAGCCAGCGGGCCTGCTGCTCCGGCGTGCCGGCGTGGAGGAGGGTCGGGCCGGCCCAGCCGATGCCGATCGGGTTCGTCGGCCGGCGGGCCCGCGCCCGGCGCAGCTCGTCGTCGATGAGCAGCTGGTGGATGGGGTCGGCGGCGAGGCCGTACGGCCGCGGCCAGTGCGGCGCCACGTACCCGGCCTCGGCCAGCTCGCGCCCCGAGGGGGAAGGGTGGGAGGCCAGCCAGTCACGCACCTCCGTGCGGCGCGGGTCGTCGTCGGGCGGCAGGTCGAAGTCCATCGTTCAGGGAACGTACTCATGCTCGCGCCACGACTGTCGAGGTCTTGGTGGCCCGGAGCGGGCCCCGATACCCTCCGACTTGACCGTCAGGTCAGCGGGCCAACGACACGCCACAGAGGGAGACGTGTGATGCCGGGGTGGAACTTCGCCGAGGTCTGGGAGACCGTCGCCGAGCAGGTCCCCGAGGCCCCGGCGCTGGTGCAGGGCGAGCGCCGCCTCAGCTGGTCCGACCTCGACCGTCGCGCCAACGGCGTGGCCGCCACGCTGCTCGACCGGGGCGCCACCGAGCAGGACAAGGTGGCCCAGTACCTCTACAACGCGCCCGAGTACATCGAGTCGATGTTCGCGGCGTTCAAGGCCGGGCTCGTGCCGATCAACACGAACTACCGGTACATGGACGAGGAGCTCGTCTACCTGTGGGACAACGCCGACTGCGTGGCCGTCGTCTTCCACGGCGTGTTCACCGAGACGATCGAGCGCGTCCGCGACCGGGTGCCGGGCGTCGCCACCTGGCTGTGGGTCGACGACGAGCACGGCGAGTGCCCCGAGTGGGCCATCCCCTACGAGCAGGCGGCCAACAGCCATCCCGAGCGGGTGGTCCCGCCGTGGGGCCGCAGCGGCGACCAGCTCCTCATGACGTACACCGGCGGCACCACCGGCATGCCCAAGGGTGTGATGTGGCGACAGGACGACCTGTTCCGCACCCTCGTCTCGCAGATGAACCCGGTGTTCAAGGACGGCGAGGCCGACCTCGACCTCGTGCGTGAGGCCGTCCAGGCCCCGGGCGGCATCGGCCTGCCGGCGTGCCCCCTCATGCACGGCACCGGCCTGTACACGCAGCTCATCGTCCTCTCCCTCGGCGGCTGCAGCGTCGTGCTCGAGTCCCGGAAACTCGACATCGAGGAGATGCTCGACACGATCGAGCGCGAGAAGGTCAACCAGATCGCCATCGTCGGCGACGCCTTCGCCCGCCCGATGCTCAAGGCCCTCGACGAGAACCCGGGCCGGTGGGACCTGTCCTCGCTCTTCCTCATCGCCAGCTCCGGTGTGATGTGGAGCGAGCAGACCAAGCAGGGCCTGCTCAAGCACCACCCCAACATGATCCTGATCGACGCCTTCTCGTCGTCCGAGGCCCTGGGCATGGGCGCCTCGATGTCGACGGGCGGCGCCGCCGCCCACACCGCCAAGTTCGCGCTCGGCGAGAACACGATCGTCATCAGCGACGAGGGCACGCGGGTCGAGCCCGGGTCCGGCCAGATCGGCCGCGTGGCCGTCGGCGGCCACCAGCCCATCGGGTACTACAAGGACCCCGAGAAGACGGCGCGGACGTTCATCGAGTTCGAGGGCAAGCGGTACTCCTGCCCCGGCGACTACGCCATGGTCGAGGCCGACGGCACGCTGTCGCTGCTCGGCCGCGGGTCGGTCTGCATCAACACGGGCGGCGAGAAGGTCTTCCCCGAAGAGGTGGAAGAGGTGCTCAAGACCCACCCGTCGGTGCGCGACGCGGTCGCGGTCGGCATCCCGAGCGAGCAGTTCGGCGAGGTCGTGGCCGCCGTCGTCGAGCCGGCCGACGGTGCGGAGGTCGACGCCATCGACGTGATCGCCCACGTCCGTGCCAAGCTCGCCGCCTACAAGGCACCCAAGCAGGTCGTGGTCGTCCCCACGATCGGCCGCGCGCCCAACGGCAAGGTCGACTACAAGCGCCTCAAGGCCGAGGCCACCGAGCGCACGGCGGCGACGCGATGAGCATCTCGCAGGTGGCCACCCGGTGAACGCCGGGTGACCGCCGCAGCGGCCGCCTGCTGTGACGACCGCGGCGGCTTGGGTACGGTGCCGGCCGTGGTCCGGCCGCCGAACCCCCTGCGCAAGCGTTTCCACCAGCAGCTCGAAGACATCGACACCAAGGTCGTCCGCCTCTTCGCCCTGGTCACCGAGTCGGTGGCGGCCGCGACCGACGCCTTGCTCGGGGGCGACGCCGAGGCGGCTCGCCAGCTGGCGGGACGCGACACGCTCGTCGACCGGCTCGAGGACGACCTCGAGCGCCTGGCCGAGCGCGAGCTGTTCATGCAGCAGCCGATGGCAGGCGACCTGCGCTACCTCATCTCGGTCCTGCGCGTGGTGCCCGAGCTGGAACGCAGCGGCGACCTCGCCACCCACATCGCCCAGCGGGCGACCACCGACCTGGCGTCCCGGTTGACCCCCACCGTCCGCGGGCAGCTCGACCGCATGGGCACGACCTGCGTGCGCATGTGGCAGGCGGCCGCCGACGCCTGGATCGAGCGTGACGCCGGCGCCGTCGAGGTCATCGACGCCATGGACGACGAGATCGACGCCCTGGCCGCGCAGCTCACCGCCGAGCTCGAGTCCGGCGCGGTCGGCCTGACCGAGTCGATGCAGACGACGCTGCTCTGCCGCTTCTACGAGCGTCTCGGCGACCACGCCGTCCACATCACCGAACGGATCCGTTACCTCTCCCCCGGGACCTGACGCAGATGCGCTTCCGCCTGATCCCCACCGACGACGCCTTCTTCGGGCTGTTCGACCGGTCGGCCGCCAACGTCGCCGAGTGCGCCCACGCCCTGCGCGAGCTGCTCGCCGACCCCACGGTGGCCGCCGCCCACGAGCGGGTCGTCGCCTGCGAGCAGCGGGGCGACGAGCTGGTGCAGACCATCCTGCGCCGGCTGGAGTCGACCTTCGTCACCCCGTTCGACCGCGAGGACATCCACGCGCTGGCCGAGGAGCTCGACGACGTCGTCGACGACATGCTCGAGGTCTCCCACCGGATCCAGATCACCGGGATCACGTCGATCCTGCCGGAGCTGAAGGAGCAGGCCGACCTGCTGGTCCAGGCGGCCGAGGAGACCGAGCTGCTGATCGCCCGGCTGGAGACGATGAAGGGCGTGCAGCCCCACCTCGACGCGGTCGACCGGCTCGAGAGCGAGGCCGACGCCGTGCACCGCCGGCTTCTCGCCCGCCTGTTCTGCGGGGAGTTCGAGGCCCTCGACGTCTTGCGCTGGAAGGACGTGGTCGAGGCGATGGAGGGCGCGATCAACACCCTCGAGGACATCTCGGACGTGGTCGAGTCCATCGTCCTGAAGCACGCCTAGGCGAGCGATGGAGTTCGCCCTCATCCTCGTGATCGCCGTCGCGCTCGGGTTCGACTACGTCAACGGCTTCCACGACGCCGCCAACTCGATCGCCACGGTCGTCTCGACCCGCGTGCTGACGCCCCGCCTGGCCGTGCTGTGGGCGGCGTTCTTCAACTTCGCCGCCTTCCTGATCTTCGGCGACGAGGTCGCGGCCACGATCGCCAACGACGTCGTCGACCAGTCGGTCATCTCGATCGGCGTCATCTTCGCCGGGCTGGTCGGGGCCATCGTGTGGGACCTCATCACGTTCTACCTGGGGCTCCCCACCAGCTCGTCGCACGCCCTCGTGGGCGGGATGGCGGGGGCGGCGGTGGCCAAGGCCGGCTTCGACGTGCTCGTCGGCGAGGGCCTGCGCACCATCGGCGTGTTCATCGTGCTGTCGCCGCTGCTGGGCCTGGCGTTCGGCCTGCTGCTGACGATCACGATCTTCTGGGTGTTCCACCGCAACCGGCACCTGGAGCGGCTCAACCGGGGCTTCCGCCGGGGCCAGCTGATCTCGGCGGCCGCGTTCAGCCTCGGCCACGGCGCCAACGACGCCCAGAAGACCATGGGCGTGATCCTCGCCCTGCTCATCGCCACCGGCCACGCCGCCCCGGGGTCGGACACGCCGCTGTGGGTCGTCCTCGCCGCCCACACCGCCATCGGCCTGGGCACGCTCACCGGCGGGTGGCGCATCGTGAAGACGATGGGGTCGCGCATCACCCGCCTCCAGCCGGTCGGCGGGGTCGCCGCCGAGTCGGCCGCCGCCGCCACGCTGTTCGCCACCTCGGCGGCGGGGATCCCCGTGTCGACGACCCACACGATCACCGGTGCCATCGTCGGCGTCGGGGCGGCCCGCCGGCTGTCCGCCGTGCGCTGGGGGGTGGCCGGCAGGGTGGTCTGGGCGTGGGTCCTGACGATCCCCGGCGCCTTCGGGATCTCGTTCCTCACCTACACGATCGTGCAGGCGGCGTCATGAGGTCGCTCGTCCTCGGTGACCGGCGGGCGGTGTTCTTCCTCGGCGCCGCCGTCGCGTGCTTCGTGCTGTCCAACTTCGCCGAGGACTACACCCGCATGGCCATCGGCCTCGGCATCGTGTACGTCCTGCTGAGCGTCGCCTCCTGGCTCGACCACCGGTCCCGGGAGCAGAGCATCGACCAGCGCCGGCGCCCCGGGGAGCGGACGGTCAGGCGGGCCGGCCGCCCGTCCGCCCCGGAGTGACCAGGCCCGTCTCGTAGGCGGCCACGACCAGCTGCGCCCGGTCGCGGGCGTGGAGCTTGGCCAGGATGCGGCTCACGTGCGTGCGCGCCGTCGCCGGGCTCATGTACAGGGTGGCGGCGATCTCGTCGTTGGACAGGCCCGCCCCGACCGCGGCGAGGACCTCCCGCTCGCGGTCGGTGAGCCGCGCCAGGCGGGAGGGGTCGGGCCGGTGCGCCCGCCCGGCGGCCACCACGTCGAGGACCCGGCGGGTCACGCCGGGCGACAGGAGGGCGTCGCCGGCCGCCGCCGCCCGCACGCCGCGGCGCAGTTCGTCGGGCCCGCTGTCCTTGAGCAGGAAGCCGGCCGCCCCGGCGGCGATGGCGGCGAACACGTAGTCGTCGGCGTCGAACGTGGTGAGGACGACCACCCTCACGTCGGCCAGGCGGGTGTCCGCCACGATGCGGCGGGTGGCCTCGAGGCCGTCCACGCCCGGCATGCGAACGTCCATCAGCACGACGTCGGGCCGCTCGCGGACGACCGTGGCGACGCCCGACTCGCCGTCGTGCGCCTCCCCCACCACCGTGATGTCGTCGGCCCGGTCGAGCAGGGCCGTCAGCCCGGCGCGGACCAGGTGCTGGTCGTCGACGATCACCACCCGGATCACGAGCCGGCCCCCAGCGGCAGCCAGGCCTCGACGGCGAAGCCGCCCTCGGGACGCGGCCCCGCCCGCAGGCGCCCGCCGAGCAGGGCGGCCCGCTCGGCCATCCCGCGCAGGCCGTAGCCGACGCCGGGACCGGCGGCGCCCTCCGGCTCGTCGGCCGCCCCGGCGGCGGGGACGCCGCCGGTGCCGTCGTCGAGCACGCGGACGGTGAGGCCCCCGGTGGTGTAGGCCAGCTCGACCCGGGCCCGGGTGGCCTCGGCGTGGCGGAGGACGTTGGTGATCGACTCCTGGACGATCCGGTGGGCCGCGGCGTCGACCACCACCGGCAGGGGCCGGTGCGGCCCGCTGACCTCGACCTCGACGGCGAGCCCGCTGTCCTCGGCCGCCCGCACCACCCGGTCGAGCTGGCCCAGGCCGCCGACGGGCGCCAGCGGCGCGGCGTCGGCGCCGCCGTCGGCCGCCGCGGCCCCGTCGGACTCCGCGCCGTCGAGGGACCCTCCTCCGTCCGGGGACCGGAGCAGTGCGAGCGTGGCGCGCAGCTCGCCGAGGGCGTCCCGGGACGCGCCCCGGATGGCCGACACCGCCGCCGTGGCGGCGTCCCGGTCGCGGTCGCCGCCGCCGGCGAGGGCCTCGGCGGCCACGTCCGCCTGGATGCCGATGACCGACACCGTGTGGGCCAGCACGTCGTGGAGCTCGCGGGCGAGGCGCAGGCGCTCGGCCTCGACCCGCCGGGTCGCCTCGCGCGCGTGCTGCGCCGCCACCAGGGCGGTCCGGCGCTCGATCTCGGCATGCCAGCCCTGGCGGGACCGGACCGCGTCGCCCAACGCCAGGAGCGCCAGCATCAGCAGCAGCGAGCTGACCAGCTCGGGGCCGAGGACGAAGCCCGGGTCCTCGCCGCCCTCCAGCAGGCGCGCCGTCGTGGCCATGGCCGACGACACGAGCGCCAGGACGACGCCGAAGCGCAGGTGGCCGGCACGGGCGACGCTGTAGAGCGCCGCCGCGAGCGGCACGGCCAGCCCGATGGGCGGGAAGCCCAGCGAGTAGTAGGTCACCAGCAGGGCGAGCGTGCCGGCCGCCGTCTCGCGGGGCCAGCGCCGGCGGCCCAGGAGGATCGCCCCGAACAGCGGGGCGAACAGGTAGGCGACGACGGTCGCCTCGCCGTCGTCGTGGAACGTCGGGATGGACGTCCCCACCACGACGGCCACGAGCACGCCGAGGGCGACGTCGACCGTCCGCGGGGGCAGGCCCGCCAGCCGGGCAGGCCACGCGGCGCGACCGGCGGCGCGGGTGGCGGCAGCGGCGGGGACCATGCCCCCCAGCGTAGGGACGCTCTCCGGGCGGGGGCATCCGCCCGGACGCGCAGGCCGGGCCCCGCCGCGTACGTCGAGGCGCGTACGCGCCCGGCGCGCCGCGACGGATGCGGCCGGCGGACGGGCCCGTCAGCGTCGTCCCGGTCCGTTCCGTCCCTGCGATTCGGAGGCCGAGCCGTGTTGCGCTCCCTCGCCCGTACCTGCACCGCCCACCGCCGCCTCGTCGTGCTGGCCTGGGTCGTCGCCCTTCTGGGGCTGACCGCCCTGTCCGGCGCGGCGGGCGGCACGTTCGAGGACGAGTTCGAGCTGCCGGGCTCCGAGAGCCAGGCCGCCGTCGACCTGCTGGAGGCGGGCGGCTTCGGCACGCGCGCCGGGTTCCAGGGCCAGCTCGTCGTCCAGGCCGAGGGCGGCGTCGACGACCCGGCCGTCGAGGAGGCCGTCACCGGCCTGCTCGCCACCATCGAGGAGGACGTCCCCGACGTCACCGTCACCGGCCCCTACGACCCCGGGGGCCAGTTCCAGGTGAGCGACGACGGCACGATCGCGTTCGCCGACCTGTCCCTGGCCGACCGTAGCGACGACGCCTACGCCGACGCCGTCGACAGCATCGAGTCGCTGGTCGCGGGCACCGACGTGCCCGGCGGGCGGCTGGAGCTGGGCGGCGACCGCTTCGCGGCGGAGCCCGAGGGCGGCGGCGAGGCGCTGGGGCTCCTCGCCGCCGTGGTCATCCTGCTGGTGGCGTTCGGCTCGGTGCTCGCCATGGGCCTGCCGATCGCCGTCGCCCTGTTCGGCATCGGCACCGGCACGGCCGTGGTCGGCCTGCTCGCCAACCTCGTGACGATGCCCAGCTTCACGCTCCAGCTGGTGCTGATGCTCGGCATCGGCGTGGGCATCGACTACGCCCTGTTCATCGTCACCCGGTACCGCGAGTCGCTGGCCGAGGGACGCACGCCCGCCGACGCCATCGAGCTGGCGATCGACACGGCCGGCCGGGCCGTCCTCTTCGCCGGCACGACCGTGATCATCTCGGTGCTCGGCCTGCTGGTCGTGGGCCTCGACGTGAACCGGGCGCTCGGCATCGCCGCCGCCAGCGGGGTCGCCGCGACCATGCTGGCCTCGGTCACGCTGCTGCCGGCAGTGCTCGGATTCGTCGGCCACACGATCGACCGGCTGGGCCTCCCGCACCGGCGCCGGTCGGGCGCCGCCGCGGCTGGCGCCGGCGGCGGGTTCTGGGGGCGCTGGAGCCGCACCCTGCAGCGCCGCCCGCTCGTCCCCGCCGTAGTGGGCTTCGTCCTGCTCGCCGCCCTGGCCCTGCCCACGTTCGCCATGCGACTCGGCTTCGGCGACGCGAGCAACCGCCCCGAGGCGGACACCACCCGCCAGGCCTACGACCTGCTGGCGGAGGGCTTCGGGCCGGGCGCCAACGGGCCGCTGATCCTGGCGGCCTCGGTCCCGGACGCGGCGTCGGCCGCCGCCTTCGACGACCTGCTGGCGGGCCTGCCCGAGGTGGGCAACGTGGCCGGGGCGACGCCGGCCATCCCCGGGGAGTCGGGCGACGTGGCGCTGGCACAGGTCTTCCCCGGGTCGGGACCGCAGGACGAGGCCACCACCGAGTTGGTCCACCGCCTCCGCGACGACGTCGTGCCGGCGGCCGCGGGCGACACCGCGCTGGAGGTCCACGTCGGCGGGGCGCAGGCGGCCGTCGTCGACTTCGCCGACTTCACCGGCTCCCGCCTGCCCGTCTTCATGGCCGTGGTCCTCGGCCTGTCGTTCCTGCTCCTGCTGGTCGTGTTCCGCAGCGTGCTGGTCCCGCTCAAGGCCGTGGTCATGAACCTGCTGTCGATCGGCGCCGCCTACGGCGTGATCGTCATGGTGTTCCAGTGGGGCTGGGGCGCCTCCCTCATCGGCGCCGGCGAGCCCGGCCCCGTCGAGGCCTGGGCGCCGATGATGCTGTTCGCCGTCGTCTTCGGCCTGTCGATGGACTACGAGGTGTTCCTCCTGTCCCGCATCCGGGAGGACTACGACCGCACGCACGACAACGCCACGGCCGTCGCCCACGGCCTGGCCGGCACGGCCCGGGTCATCACGGCGGCGGCGGCGATCATGGTCGTGGTCTTCGGCGGCTTCGTGCTGTCGGCTGACCGGGCGCTCCAGCTGTTCGGCCTTGGGCTGGCCGTGGCGGTCTTCCTCGACGCCACGGTGGTGCGGCTCGTCCTGGTCCCGGCGACGATGGAGTTGCTGGGCGACCGGAACTGGTGGATCCCGCGCTGGCTCGACCGCATCCTGCCCACCGTCCAGGTCGAGGGCGCACCGCCGCCGCCGGCGTCGGCCCCGGCCCCGACGCCCGCACGGGTGGAGGCCCGCCGGTGACGGCCGGCCAGCGGGTCGCCCGCCTGCCGTTCCAGGTCCTGAGCTCGGTGTACGTGCTGATGCTGTACGCCCAGCCGACGCTCATGGGGCTGTTCCTCGGCGGGGACTTCGACCGCCTCGCCGACCACGCCCTCGTCGGCGGGCTGGCCGCCGGGACGGCCCTGTTCCTGGCCGGCGCCTCGGTGCTGGCCTGGCGGCCCGGCGGGTTGCCGGGCGGCGTGGTGGTGGCGAGCGGGATGCTGTTCGTCGCCACGGGCGTGCAGGTCGGCGCCGGCTACAGCCGCAACCTCGGCCTCCACGTGCCCATGGGCGTGACACTGGCGGCGGGCGGGCTCGCCCTCGCCTACCAGGCCTGGCGCCCCCGGCCGGCGCCGGCGCCCCCGGCGGTGCGGGCGCGATGAGCGTCTCCCGCCGGTCGTTCCTCCGGCTGGCCGGGGGCCTCGGGCTGGTCGGGGCCACCGCCGGGCTGCACCTCGTCGACCTCGGGCCCCGGCCCCAGACCGGGAGCCTCCTACGCAGCGGCCGGCCGCTCCCCCGGCCCTTCGCCGTGCCGCTGCCCGTCCCCGCCGTGGCCCGCCCGGCCGAGAGCACCGGGGACGTCGACCGCTACGAGATCGTCCAGCGCGAGGCCGACGCCGAGATCCTCCCCGGCACGACCACGCGCGTCTGGGGCTACGACGGCACGTTCCCGGGCCCGACGATCCGGGCGCGGCGGGGCCGGCCGGTCGAGGTCCGGTTCCGCAACGAGCTGGCCGTGCCGACCGCCGTCCACCTCCACGGCGGCCACACCCCGGCCGACAGCGACGGGTACCCCACCGACCTGGTGCTCCCCGCCGGCGCCCGGGCCGGTCGCGCCGGCCACGGCGAGCACCGCGACCACGGCGGCGAGGTCGTCACCGGCCGGCGCGACCACCGCTACCCCCTCGACCAGCGGGCGGCGACGCTCTGGTACCACGACCACGCCATGGACGTCACCGGGCCCCACGTGTACCGGGGCCTCGCCGGCTTCTTCCTGGTGGGCGACGACGAGGACGACGCCCTCGGCCTCCCCGGCGACGAGCGCGAGCTGCCGCTGATGATCGCCGACCGGGCCTTCGACGGCGACGGCGCGTTCCTCTACCCGGCGCTGTCCCCGGACGAGCGCCCGCCGGGCGTCGAGGAGCGGTTCATGGCCGGCGTACTGGGTGACGTGGTGCTGGTCAACGGCGCCCCGTGGCCCGGGCACGAGGTCGCCCGGACCACCTACCGGCTCCGCCTGCTCAACGCGTCGAACGCCCGCCGCTACGAGCTGGCGCTCGAGGCGGACGGCGACGCGGGGACCCGGCCCTTGGCGTTCAGCCAGGTCGGGACCGACGGCGGCCTGCTAGAGGCGCCCCGCCGGCGGGCGACCGTCACGCTGGCCCCGGCCGAACGGGCGGACGTGGTCGTGGACTTCGCCGCCGTCCCCACCGGCACGCGGGTCGTCCTCGCCAACCGCCTCGGGCGCGGCTCGACCGCCCGGGTCATGGCCTTCGACGTGGTGCGGGACGGGCTGGACGACGCCGCCGTTCCCGAGCGCCTGGGCGAGGTCGAGCGCCTCGACCCGACCGAGGCGGTCACGACCCGCACGTTCGCCTTCCAGCTCCAGCGCGATCCGGGGGCCGAGTCCGGGGTCGGCGCCGACGACACCGGACTCGGCCCCCACCGCTGGATGGTGTCCGGCCGGCCGTTCAGCCCCGACCACGACCACGCCACGCCGCGGCTGGGGGACGTCGAGGTGTGGCGGTTCCTCACCGACCTCCACCACCCGGTCCACGTCCACCTGGACCACTTCCAGGTGCTGGCCCGCAACGGCCGCGATCCTGGGCCCGGCGACCACGGCTGGAAGGACACGGTCGACCTGCTGCCGGGCGAGACGTGTGAGGTCGCCGTCCGCTTCACCGACCACGCCGGCCGGTACGTGTTCCACTGCCACAACCTCGAGCACGAGGACATGGCGATGATGGCGAACTTCTCGGTCTCGTGACGGCCGGGTCGTCGTGACACCTGCCATGACAGCGCCGCCGCGAGCCAATTCGGAGGGCCGCGCGGTCGGCCTCTACGCTCCGCGTCATGGCTGATCTGGGATTCGACGGCAAGGTCGCGATCGTCACGGGCGCCGGCGGCGGCCTGGGCCGGTCGCATGCGCTCGAGCTGGCGCGCCGTGGCGCGCTGGTGGTGGTCAACGACCTCGGCGGGTCCGTCGACGGCACGGGCGGCGGCACGACGGCGGCGCAGGCCGTCGTCGACGAGATCAAGGCGGCCGGCGGCGAGGCCGTGGCCAACTACGACTCGGTCGCCACCCCCGAGGGCGGCAAGGCAATCGTCCAGATTGCCCTCGACTCCTTCGGCGGCGTCCACATCATCGTGAACAACGCCGGCATCCTGCGCGACGCGTCGTTCAAGAACATGGACAGGGACAAGCTCGAGCCGGTCCTCGACGTCCACCTCAAGGGTTCGTTCTACGTGACCCAGCCGGCCTGGGAACACTTCCGGGCGCAGAACTACGGCCGCATCGTCAACACCAGCTCGGCCGCCGGCATCTTCGGCAACTTCGGCCAGACCAACTACGGCGCCGCGAAGATGGGCCTGGTCGGCTTCACCCGGGTCCTCGCCGTCGAGGGCGCCAAGAACAACATCAAGGCCAACGCCATCGCCCCTGTGGCCAAGACGCGCATGACCGAGGACCTGCTGGGCGCCCTGGCCGACAAGCTGATGCCCGAGACCGTCACCCCGCTCGTCGTGTGGCTGGCCCACGAGGACGTTCCGGTGACCGGCGAGGTGTACTCGGTCGGCGGCGGGCGCGTGGCCCGGGTGTTCATCGGCGTCACGCCGGGATTCACCGACCCCAAGCTGACGGCCGAGTCGGTGCGCGACAACTTCGAGGCCATCCGCAACAAGGACGGCTACAAGGTCCCGGCCAACCTCACCGAGGAGCTCATGCTGGGCCTCGAGGCCCTCGGCTGAGCCCTCCGTCGCCGTCGGGAGCGGGCCCCGTCAGTCCGCGGCCGGCTCCGCGTGGGACTCGTGCGGGCACTCGGCCAGCAGGGCAAGGACCGTGCGCTCGAGCGAACGCGGTTCAGCCGGGGCCGTGCGGGGCGACCGGCGAGCCATGATGGGCGACCATGCGCCACACGCCCTCGCGTCGGCGGAACAGGTTGAGCGCCGACACGGTCGAGCCGCCGCCCCCGTCGCCGATGAGGTTCTCCTCGACCGTCACCCAGGCCACGTCGCCGTCGACGTGGGCCTGCTCGCCGAGGAGGATGAACTGCAGCGGCGCCCCGCTGCCGAACAGGGCGAACCACGACCCGGCGACGGCGCCCCAGCCCCGCAGCACCCGCCAGCCGGGGTGCGTACAGACCACGTCGTCGCCGTGCTCCCACAGGTCGGACATCGCGTCGAGGTCGCGCCGCTCGAAGGCCTCGTAGAAGGCGCGGTTGGCCGCCAGCACGGCGTCCACGTCGACCTGGTTCACGCCGGGACCCTATCCGGCGGCACCCGGCGCCCCGTCCGCCTCGGGTGGTGCCGCGTCCGCCCGGGATGTGACGATGGGGCGTGCCCGAGCCCGTCCTCGTCCCCTCCACCGGCGGCGTCACCGTGACGCTGCACGACCTCGGCGGCGACGGGCCCGACGTGCTGCTGTGCCACCCCACCGGCTTCCACGCCCTCATGTGGGGGCCGGTCGCGGAGGAGCTGCAGGGCGTCGCCCACTGCTGGGCCCCCGACCTGCGGGGCCACGGCGACACGCCGCCGCCGCCCGACGGCGACATGGACTGGCGGGGTGCCCGCGACGACGTCCTGGCCGTGTCCGACCACCTGGGCCTGCGGGGCGGCCTCGCCGTCGGCCATTCGATGGGCGGGGCGGCCCTGCTCATGGCCGAGCAGCTCCGTCCCGGGACCTTCGCCCGCCTGTGGGTCTACGAGCCGATCGTGTTCCCCCGGCCCGAGGGCGGCGGCGACCGCGTCTCCAACCCGCTGGCCGAGAGCGCCCGCCGCCGGCGGGCCCGGTTCCCCTC
>DATFOS010000198.1:0-7837 GCA_035265325.1 Acidimicrobiales bacterium | reverse complement strand
TGCCGGACGAGATCGTGGACCGGTTCTGCATCCTCGGGACGCCGGAGCAGCACATCGCCAAGCTCGAGGAGCTGAAGGCGATCGGAGTGGACCAGTTCGCGGTCTACCTCCAGCACGACGCGATGCACCGGACGCTGGAGGCCTACGGCGCCCGCGTCCTGCCGGCGCTGGCGGGCTGGACGCGGCCAGGAAAGGGATGATCCAGGTATGACCGCCACCGAGGCGCGACGCAGCGCCACCTACCGCCACGACCGTGCCCACGTGTTCCACTCGTGGTCGGCACAGGGGGCGCTCGACCCCGTCGTCGTGGCGGGCGGCGAGGGGGCCTGGTTCTGGGACGAGGAGGGCAAGCGCTACCTCGACTTCGCCAGCCAGATGGTCAACCTGAACCTCGGCCATCAGCACCCGCGTCTCGTGGCGGCCATCACCGAGCAGGCGGCGACGCTGACGACGATCGCCCCGACCTTCGCCAACGCCGCCCGCTCGGAGGCCGCCCGGCTCATCGCCGAGCACGCTCCCGGTGACCTCGACGTCGTGTTCTTCACGAACGGCGGGGCGGAGGCGACGGAGAACGCCGTGCGCCTGGCGCGGCTCCACACCGGCCGCCACAAGGTGCTGACCGCCTACCGCAGCTACCACGGGGCCACGGCCGCCGCCATCACGATGACGGGCGACCCCCGCCGGTGGGGCTCCGAGCCCGGGGCGCCGGGCTTCGTGAAGTTCCAAGGCCCGTACCTCTACCGCTCGCCGTTCCACGCCACCACCGAGGCCGAGGAGTGCGAGAGGGCGCTGGCCCACCTCGACGACGTCCTGATGTTCGAGGGCGCCGCCACGGCGGCGGCGATCCTGGTCGAGCCGGTGGTGGGGACGAACGGCATCCTCGTCCCGCCCGACGGCTACCTCGCCGGCCTGCGGGAGCGCTGCGACCGCCACGGGATCATGCTGATCTGCGACGAGGTCATGGCCGGCTTCGGGCGGTGCGGCGAGTGGTTCGCCGTCGACCGCTGGGGCGTCGTGCCGGACCTGATCCCGTTCGCCAAGGGCGTGAACTCGGGCTACGTGCCCCTCGGCGGCGTGATCATGTCCCGCGCCATCGCCGACTCGTTCCGCGACCGGCCCTACCCCGGCGGCCTCACGTACTCGGGCCACCCGCTCGCCTGCGCCACCGCGGTGGCGTCGATCCGCGCCTTCGAGGAGGAGGGCATCGTCCAGCGCGCCCGTCACCTGGGCGACGACGTGCTCGGGCCGGGGCTGCGCGCGCTCGCCGCCCGGCACCCCTCCGTGGGCGAGGTGCGCGGGCTCGGCTGCTTCTGGGCGGTCGAGCTGGTCCGGTCGCAGGCCACCCGCGAGATGTTCGTGCCCTTCAACGCCTCCGGGGCAGACGCCCGGCCGATGGCCGAGCTCACGGCGGCGTGCCGGGCCGGCGGGCTGTACCCGTTCGCCCACTTCAACCGCATCCACGTCTGCCCGCCGCTCGTGATCTCGGACGACGACGCCCGGGCCGGCCTGGCGATCCTCGACGAGGCCCTGGCGGTCGCCGACGGCTACGTGCGCGACTGAGGGCCCGGCTCGGCGACGGGCGGCGACGCCGGCGCGGGCACCGACTCCCCGAAGCCGAGTTCGCCGTCGCGCGACGGCGGGCGGTCGATCTCGAACCACACGACCTTGCCGGAATCGACCGGCGTGATGCCCCAGCGCTGCGAGCACTGGCTCACGATCTGGAGGCCCCGGCCGGTCGGCTCGTCGGGCGACGGGGTGCGGGACCGGGGCAGCGACGGCGAGGAGTCCTGGACCTCGACCTTGACGGTGGCGGCATCGCCGGTGACCCGGATCGTGAACGGCGAGGCCGCGTGCGTCACGGCGTTGGAGGCCAGCTCGGACGTGGCCAGCGCGGCGTGGTGGACCTCGCCCGGCAGGCCCAGCACCACGAAGGCGTCGCTCACGAACCGGCGGGCGGAGCGCACGTCACCGGCCTGCCCGGGGAACCTGGCCTGCTGGACCTCGGGCGGTGTCGCGGCCTCGGTCACGATCAGTCCTCGGTGGGGAGGCTGTCGGTCAGGCCGGCCATCTCGAGCACCTCGGTGACGGCGGGCGACGGGTTCCGCAGCACCAGGCCGGGGACGCCCTTGCGCGCTCGCAGCAGGGCCGTGACGCCGCTCGAGTCGAGGAACTCGACCTGGGCCACGTCCACGACGACGCGGGCGCCCTCGGCGGCGAGCTGGGCGATGGCCTGCTCGAGCTGGGCCGCCGTGGTGAGGTCGACCTCGCCTACGACCTCGACGACGCGCTCGCCCTCACGCTCGACGACCGCGGCGATGAGGTCGACATCGTTCCCGTCCGTCACGCGGCGAGATCGTAGCTGCGCTTCCCGGACGGGCAGAGCGTCGGACTAGTGTGGAGGGCGGCTCCGGTCGCTGGGGGAGTGCCCGAGCCCACTGCCTTCGCTTGCGAGGAGTAGCACGAACGTGTTGTCGGTCGTCCGCCGCAGGGCGGTCCGCCATTGGGCCATCGCCGTCGCCGTCACGACGCTCGTCGCCGTCCCCACGGCCGCCGACGCCGCGCCGGGTGTTCCCGCCGCGCCGGCCGCGCCCGGGCAGGACCCGCCCGCCGACAGCGACGAGGAGGTCGCCACGCAGGCGGTCGTCCAGGTGCAGGAGCCCGAGACGCTCGCCCAGGCCGACCCCGAGACCGTCGCGAGCGCCATCGAGGCCGTCAACGAGAACGTCTTCGACCAGCTCGCGCAGCTGCGCGCCGCGCAGGGCGTGGTCGACACCGCCATCGCCGCCCTGGCCGAGGCCGACGCCGCCGTGCAGAACGCCGAGCTCTCCATCGAGGACCTGACGGCGCAGTCCGACGAGGTCGTCATCGACGCCTTCATCAACCCGCCGGCCGAGAGCGCGTTCGACGTCTTCGAGTCCGACTCCATCTACGACGCCACGCTCAAGCAGGCGATCCTCGACATGCGGGCCGACGAGTCCGCCGACGTCCTGACCCGTCTGGCCGAGGAGCGCGCCGCCTTCGAGGACCACCAGGCCGAGCAGGAGCAGCGCCGCGAGGAGGCCGATGCCGCCCGCGCCGACGCCGAGGCCGCGTACGCCGACCTCGAGTCCGCCGTCAGCCAGCAGACGCAGTTCGTCCTCGACGTCCAGCAGCGCCTCGACGCCGAGGCCGCCGCCGCCTCCACGCCCGAGCAGGCCGCCGCCGTCGAGGCCCGGCGGGCGGCCCTGCAGGCCGAGCTCGACCGGGTCCAGGAGGAGCGGGCTGCGGCGGCCGCGGCCGCCGAGGCGGAGCGGCTGCGGCGCGAGGCCGAGGAGCGGGCCATCGCCCAGGGCATCTTCCTCTGCCCGGTCGCCGGCCCCATGAACTTCACCGACACGTGGGGGGCGGCCCGCTCGGGCGGCCGGACGCACCAGGGCACCGACATGCTGGCCGACACCGGCACGCCCACCGTGGCCCCCGCCAGCGGCGAGGTCGAGCACCGGGGCACGAGCCTGGGCGGCATGAGCTGGTACGTCTACGGCGACGACGGCCACACCTACTACGGCACCCACCTCTCGGCGTACGAGAACGTGGGCGTCGGCCACGTCACCGCCGGCACGGTGATCGGGTACGTGGGCGACAGCGGCAACGCTGCCGGCATCCCCCACCTGCACTTCGAGTACCACCCCAACGGCGGCTCCGCGATCAACCCGTACCCGGCGCTCGACCGCGCCTGCCCCGACCACTGATCCGGCCGGGCCTCGACGCGCGGCCTCGTCGCCGGGTCGTCTTACCGGGGTCAGAAGTGGTCGAGGAGGTCGCGGAACCGCTCGACGCGGAGGATCGCCGGGTCGTCCGGGACCGGGCGCCGCTCGAGCGCCCACGTCTGGGCGTGGGGCACGTAGGCCGCCCGCAGGCCGGCCGCGACCGCCGGGAGGATGTCCGACCGGGGCGAGTTGCCGATCATCCACGTCCGCGACCGGTCGAGCCCGTGGGCGGCGACGAGCCCGCGGTAGGTGTCGGCGGTCTTGTCCGGGACGATCACGGTCTCCCGGAAGTGCCCGCCCAGGCCCGAGATGTCGACCTTGAGCTGCTGCTCGTCCGGGTCGCCCTTGGTGACCAGCAGGAGGTCGTGGCGGGCCGCCAGTTCGGCCAGCGTCTCGGCGACGCCCTCGATGAGGTCGAGCTCCTTCCACGCCAACGGCTCGACCACCTGCTCGATGCGGGCGACGTCGGCCGGCGTGGGCTCGCCGGCCGCCACCCGCCGCAGCGTCTCGTGCAGGCTGCGGACGAACACCCGCGTGCCGTAGCCCTCGGTGGCGACCAGCGCCGCCGACACGTCGTCGAGGATGCGCCGGACCTCGGCCTCGCCCTCCGGGTGCCGCACCCAGGCCACGAAGTCGTCGATGACCCGGTCGAAGACGACGATGTTCTCCCACAGGGTGTCGTCGGCGTCGACGAGGAGGTGCTGCTCGCTCGCCCTCACCGCCGTCGCCTCCGGGACGGGCGGCCCCCGGGTGGCCCGCTGCCGGCCGGCGGTGCCGTCGAGCCCCGGACGGCCAGCTCGACCGGGAGCCGGGTGCGCTCCTCGACCGGGCGGCCCTCGATCAGGGCGAGCAGCTTGGCCATGGCCGTGGCCCCGAGGTCCTCGGCCGGGGCGAGGACGGTCGTGAGGGCGGGCACCGACGACTCGGACAGGATCGTCCCGGCGAAGCCGGCGATAGACACGTCACCCGGCACGTCGAGGCCCAGGTCGGCGGCGGCCAGGCGGGCCCCGGCGGCGAGCAGGTCGTCGTCGCAGAACACCGCCGTCGGCCGCGGGCCCGGGCCGTTCGTGAGGAGGCCGTGCGCCGTCGTGCGGCCGCCGTCGAGGGTGAACGGCGCCGCCGCCCGTCGCCGCTCGGCCGTCGGGACGCCGAGGCCGTCGAGGTGGTCGGACCAACGCTCGCCCCGCCGGCGGAACGTGGCCACGTCGAGGGCGGCACCGAGGTAGGCGATGCGCCGGTGGCCCAGCTCGGTGAGGTGGTCGAGGAGGGCGTCGGCGCCCCGGGCCACCTCCAACGCCACCGAGGGGACGCCGGGCCGCTCGGCCTCGATCAGTACGACCGGGGCGAGGCCGGCCAGGGCCTCGGCCGGGGGCTCGACGACGAACAGCAGCAGGCCGTCGACCGCGCCGGCCCGCAGCGACTCCATCGATCGGGCCTGGTCGTCGCGGTCGTCGCCCGGCTCGACCAGCGCCACGTCGTAGCCGGCCCGCCGAGCGGCGGCCTGGGCGCCGCGCAGGGTGCGGCCCAGGAACGGGTTGGTCACGTCGGGGACGAACAGCCCGACGGCCCGGGACCGGCCGGACCGCAGCGCCCGGGCCGACGCATCCGGCCGGTAGCGCAGCTCGGCGGCGGCCTCCAGCACCCGCCGCTGGATGGCGGGGGACACCCGGCCGGCGGCCTTGCCGGCGAGCACCAGGGAGACGGTCGACTGCGACACCCCCGCTCGGCCGGCGACGTCGTGGCCGGTGGCCCGGCGGGGCGGCTCCTCCGGCGGGGTCATACGTATGACCCTAGCCCGTCACCCCGAAATGCACGAACGAACGTGCTCGAACCACTACAGTGCGAAGGGTCGCAGCGGACCTGTGAATTCGAACGGAATCGACCCGCGGGACCGGACGCTGGGGACATCGCAGAGAGCAACAGAGATGTAAGTGCCCCCGGCGCCGCGGCCACGGCCCGGGGGCTGGACACAACCTTCCAGAGGAGGTCGCGCCATGTCGGACCCTACGCGTATCGCCGACGGTTCACCCAGTGCCGTCGTCGCCGCCCAGCTGATCCGCCTGCTCGGCGCCACCGTCGACGTGCTCGCCGACGGCTACGACCCGCTCGAGGGCGAGGAGCCGCTGCGCCGCGCCACCAGCGCCGCGAGCGTCGCCCTGCGGGGGCTGGCCGCCGGCGACGCCGACGACATCGAGCGGGGACTGGTCGCGCTCACGGCCGTCGTCGCCAGCACGCACGCGCTGCTCTGACGGGCGGCCCGACGTTCGCGGGGTCGGCCGGAGACGGGCCCGGCCGGCTCCCGCACCTCGCCGCCGGCCTCAGTGCCGGCTGAGGTGGGGCGGGTCGTCCTCGTCGAGCACCCAGCGGGGCCCCGGCCCCCGCGCGGCCGCCTCGTCGCCCGGGTTGAGCAGCTTGCACACCCGCAGCGACAGGCACCCGCAGCCGATACAGCCCGACAGGCGGTCGCGCAGGCGCTCCAGCATGTGGATCTGCTCGTCGAGGCGCGGCCGCCACGCCTTCGACAGCCGGGCCCAATCCGCCTCGGTCGGGGTACGCGAGTCGGGGAGCGAGTGCAGCGCCTCGCTCACCTCCTCGAGCTTGAGGCCGACCTGCTGGGCGACCTTGATGAACGCCACCCGGCGCAGGGCGTCGCGGGCGTAGCGGCGCTGGTTGCCCGGCGTCCGGTCGGCGTGGATGAGCCCCTCGGCCTCGTAATAGCGCAGCGCCGAGTGCGCCACGCCCGACCGTTCGCTCAGCTCGCCGATGGTCAGCCCCTCGTCCACGTCGGCACGTTATCGACCCTCACGTGAGCTTCAGCTCTCGCGTGGCCGTCCGTTCCGTCGTCGGCCACGGACTCAGCCGAACCGGTAGCGAGTGGACCGGGGTGCGAACCGCTCGTCACCGGTGCTCATGGCGTCTTCCTCGGTCGTCGGTCGGGCCCCGCTACGACCCCCGCGCCGCCCGGAAGTCATCGGCCCGCGCCCCGGGGCCGACTACGGCTTCCGGTGGAGTTCGGCGGCGAGGTGGTGTTGGTGGGGCTGGCCGACGGCCGCCATGGCGAGGTCGTAGCGGAGGACGTCGCCGTCGACCGTGATCGTCCGCTCGACACGGGTGACGTCCTTGGCGGTGCTCGTGGCCGCCACCTGGACCGTGGCGAGGCGAAGGACCAGGCCGCCGCCGTCCGCCGCCTCGACCGACCCCTCCGCCAGCTCGGCGATGCCGGTCGGGTGGGCGAGCACCAGCTCGAGCCGGCCGCCGCCGACGCCCCGCAGGTACCCGGTCTCGGCGTGCGCCGGAAGCCCGGTGTCGAGCCGCGCCGTCGCCTGGCGGTAGGCCAGGAACGGCTTGCCCACGTGCCCGAACGTCACCTCCTCCCGGTAGGAGAACGGCTCGATCGTGGGGTACCGGCCCTCGCCGGTGCCCACCCAGGTCCCGAGCAGGGCCGCCACGCAGGCGACATCGGGATGCAGCTCGACGTCCATCGAGGCCGACCGTACGCCCGTCGGCACCCCCGCCCGCACGTGCACGCCGCGAAACCGGCTGCGGCGACAACTGGTTTCGCCCGGCGTTGCCGGCCCAGGGTCCCCATGTCACCACCCCCTGACCCGCCTGAGAGGGCGCGGATAGGCACGGGTTGCCTCGGGCGCCGGCGCGCCCGAGAGGTCGAACGACGCGGCACCTCCGCTCGTGGCGCCTTCGGCGTGGCCGGCCTACAGCCCCAGCTCCTCCAGGAGCCGGAGGTAGAGCTCGCTGACCGTCGGGAACGAGGGCACGGCGTGCCACAGCCGGTCGAGCGGCACCTCGCCGACGACGGCCACGGTGGCGGCGTGGATCATCTCGCCCACGTTGGGGCCGACGAGCGTGACCCCGACGAGGACCCGGCGGGCCGTGTCGACGACGGCCTCGGCCCGGCCGGCGTAGTCGTCTGCCCACAGCGAGGCCCCGCCCACGTCCGCCAGGTCGTAGGACGCCAACGTCACGTCCATGCCGCGCTCGCGGGCCTGCTCGGCGTTCAGCCCCACCGCCGCCACCTCGGGGATCGTGAACACCACCTGCGGGACGGCGGCGTCGTCCGCCGTCGCGGACAGCCG
>DATFOS010000197.1:0-11887 GCA_035265325.1 Acidimicrobiales bacterium | reverse complement strand
GCGGCCGTCGACGAGTTCATCCCGGACGCGGTGACGTACTACCCCCTCACGGTCGTGTGGCGGTCGGCCTCGGTGTTCGTCCCGATCTGGCTGGTCGCCACCGTGCGTCAGCTGCGGGCCACCCGCCGGGCGTTGGCCGACGAGGCGGTGGTCCACGAGCGGGTCCGCATCGACGACGAGCTCCGCGAGACGCTCGGCACCGCACTGGAGGCGATCGTGCACCGCGGTGGGCGGGCCGCCGCGCGGCCACCCAGCGACCCGGCCTTGGCGGGCGAGCTGGAGGCGCTGGTCCAGGGTTCGCGCCAGGCCAGCGCCGACGCCCGGCGGCTGGTCAGCAGCTACCGGTCGGGGTCGCTGCGCGCCGAGCTGGGCATCGCCGCCTCCCTGCTGGGCGCGGCCGGCATCCGCACCCGGCTGGAGCTGCCGCCGGGCCCGCTGCCCGACGTGGTGGGGGAGGAGGCCCGGACTGCCCTGCGCTCCGCCATGGCCCGGCTCCTGCGCGACGACGCCGTACGGGCGTGCGTGATCCGGGTGTCCGGCGACGCCGGCGCGAGCGGCGAGGCGCGCCTGGAGCTGCGCCCCGAGCCGGTGGGGGTGGGGCCGTGAACGGCGTCCGCCCGGCCGACGCCCCTCACGGCGCCGAAACCTGGGCCGCCGAGCACACGACCTGGCTGCTCGTGGCCCTGCACGTGCCGTTCGCCGTGGCTGGCCCGCTGTTCGTGCTCCCGCGCCACGAGTCGTCGCCGCTGCTCGACGTGTGTGCGGTGCTGGGCGCCGTCGCGCTGTTCGCACTGCAGCTGCGCCACAGCCTCGCCTTCGCGCACGGCGAGCGCCCGGCGGCGTGGCCGGTCACGCTGGCGGCCGTGGTGACCATCGCGTACGGCGGGCTCGCCATCATCGGGTGGGACTGGAGCGTCTCCCAGTGGTTCGTCAGCGCCTCGGTCGCGATGCTCCTGCGGGGCCCGGTCCGGGTGATCGCCGCCGCCGCGCCACCCTTGGGAACCGCGGCGGTGGCCTCCTACCAGCTGGCCGACGCCGGCTACGGCTCGACGTCCAACGTCGTCCTCACCACCTACTGGTTGGTCGTGCTGGGGATGGGCTCGGCCGCGCTCTACGGATCGGCGCGCCTCGCCGAGGTCGTCGACGAGCTGCGGGCGGCCCGCCGCGAGATGGTCGAGCTGGCCGTCGGGCGCGAGCGACTCCGTGTGTCGCGCGACCTCCACGACCTCCTGGGCCAGAGCCTCTCCGCCGTGTCGCTCAAGGGCGACCTCGCCCTGCGCCTGCTGGCAACCGACGGCAAGGCGGCCCGCGCCGAGATCGAGAGCCTGACCGACGTGGCCCGCGGCGCGCTACGCGACGTCCGGGCCGTGGCCCGCGACGAGCACGCCGTCTCGCTCCGGGCCGAGGTCGACGCGGCGGCCGCCCTCCTCGGGGCGGCCGGGATCGACGTCCGCGCCGACGTCGACCTGCCGGCCCTACCAACCGGCGTCGAGCAGGTGCTGGCCTGGGCGGTGCGCGAGGGCGCCACCAACGCGCTGCGCCACAGCGAGGCCACGACGTGGGCCGTGACCGCAGCGGCGGGCGACCACGGCGTCGAGCTCGACATGGTCAACGACGGCGCCCGCGGCCCCGAGGGCCCCCACCGTGGCCTCGACGGCCTGGCCGAGCGGGCCCGGGAGCTCGACGGCGGGGTCGTCGCCGGCCCGCTGCCCGGCGGGCGCTTCCGCCTGGCCGTGACCGTACCGGCCGCCGTCACCGAGGAAGAGCCCGCGTGATCAAGGTCCTCATCGCCGAGGACATGCACCTGATACGGGGCGCCCTGGTGGCCCTGCTCTCGCTCGAAGAGGACATGGAGGTCGTCGCCGAGCTCGACCGGGGCGACGGCATCGTCGCCGCCGCCCTGGCCGCCCGGCCGGACGTGGCCGTCCTCGACATCGACCTCCCCGGCCTGGACGGCCTCGCCGCCGCGGGCCGGCTGCGGGAGCAGTTGCCCGACTGCCGGGTGCTGATCCTCACCGGCCTCAGCCAGCCGGGCCACCTGCTGCGGGCGCTCCAGGTCCACGTGCGGGGCTTCATCGTCAAGGACGCCCCGGCCACGACGCTGGCCGACGGCATCCGCCGCGTCGCCGCCGGCGAGCGGGTGATCGACCCCGACCTGGTCGTCGCCGCCCTGGAGACCGGGGTGAGCCCGCTCACGACCCGCGAGACCGACGTCCTGCGGGCCGCCGAGGACGGGGGCGCCACCGACGAGATCGCCACGACGCTCTCGCTGTCCCCGGCGACCGTGCGCAACTACCTGTCCAACGCCATCACCAAGGTCGGCGCCCGCAACCGGATCGACGCCATCCGCATCGCCCGCAACGCCGGCTGGCTCTGAGTCGAGTACCACGTCTCGCAAACGGCGCAGGCCAGCCGGGGACGCGACGCCCGCTCAGGCGCCGGCGGGCGGCTGGCTGATGCGGATGTTGTTGCCGAACGGGTCCCGCAGGCCGAAGTCCGTGCCGTAGGGGCGCTCGGTCGGCTCCTCGGTCAGCTCGACGCCCTTCGCCTTCAGCACCTCGTACGTGGCGCGGGCGTCGGCGGTCGCGAAGCCGACCCAGCCGCCGCCGGCGCCCTTCGTCACCAGCTCGCGCACCTGGGCGGCGGTGCCCTCGTCGAGGGCCGGCGGCCCGGGCCGCTCCAGCAGGATCGCCCGGTCGCGCTGGCCCGGCACGCACACGGTCAGCCAGCGCATGAAGCCGAGGTCCTGGTCGGTGTGGACCTCCAGGCCGAGCGTGTTGACGTAGAAGTCGAGGGCCTGGTCCTGGTCGAGGACGTAGATGGAAGAAAGGGTCACGGCGGTGAGCGGGTTCGTCATGGAGCCGCAAGCTACCGACGGGCCGTCGTGCGGTCTTCTCCGGAACTGCGCACTGTCGCCGGGCGGGTCCAGGCCTTGGTGAAGCACGTCGGCACGTACGGTGGAGGGGCGCTCGCGCCGGCCGCGTCCGCAGCGCACGCCGAGGCCGCCGTCCGGCGCCGGTAGGCCCGGGGCGACTCGCCGACGATCGCCCGGAACGTCCGGCTGAACGTGCCCAGGCTGGCGAAGCCCACCGCCAGGCACACGTCGGTCACGCTGCGGTCGGTCTCGCGCAGCAGCGCCATCGCCCGTTCGACCCGGCGCCGCTGGAGGTAGCGGTGGGGCGTCTCGCCGAAGGTGGCCCGGAACACCCGGATGAAGTGGAACGGCGACACCCCGGCCACCCGCGCCAGCGCCGCCACGTCGAGGGGGTGGGCGTAGTCGCGATCCATGGCGTCGCGCGCCCGAAGCATGGCCCGGTTGGACTCCTCGACGGCCCGGCTCACCCGCGGATCATCGCAGGCGACGGGTCATGCCTGGCGGCGGGCCAGGGCGGACAGGCGCCGGTGCATCTCGTCCGCCGGCCGGCGGGCGCGGCCGCCGTGGCCCGGCAGGACCCACTCGAACCGGTGCGCCCCGGCCAGCCGGCCCAGCGAGGCGACCTGCTCGCTCCACGAGTACCAGGCCACGCCCGGCCAGGCGACGAGGTCGCCGAGGTCCGCGTCCCAGGCGAGCGAGTCGCCGGAGAACAGGAACCGCTCGTCCAGCACGAACACCACGCTGCCCTCGGTGTGCCCCGGCACCGGGAAGGCGACCAGGCCCGGCTGGATCACGGTGTCGCCCGTCCCGGTGAGCACGTCGGTCGCGTACGGGGCGGCGTCGGCGTCGTCCTCGTGGACCCACACGCGGGCGCCGAAGTGCTCGGCCCACCGGTCGGCGTCGGCCACGTCGTCGCGGTGGGTGAGCAACACGTGGGCGACCCCGCCCAGGGCGGCCAGCGGCCTGGCGAGGCGATGGGTGAAGCGGGGGGAGTCGACCATCACGTTGCCGGCCGGCCGCCGGGCGAACCACGAGTTGGCGCCGAACGAGTCCGGCGAGTTGTACCCGAGGTGGAAGACGCCGTCGTCCAGCTCGTGGGGGAGGAGCCCCCGCGGGCGGACGTGGTGGGACCGCGTGCCGATCGACTGGGTCGGGCAGGTCATCGCCGCCCGCCACACGCCCGGGTCCTCGTGGTCCACCGGCTGGCGGCCGACGACCGTCTGGCCCGAGCGGCGCACGAACGTGCCCGGCGCCAGCTGCCGGCAGGCGTCGCAGTCGATGCACCGGGAGTCGACGTACCACTCGCCCGCGGTGTTGGCCGGGTGGCCTGGTCGGGTCGGGCCACCTGCCCAGTGTGCCGGCGCCGCTACCGTGCCGCGTCGTGACAGTCGCCGAGATCGCCCGCTCGTTCGTCGAGCGCCTGGAACGGCGGGACTGGGACGGGTTCAGCGCCCTACTCCACCCCGACGTCGTCTACGAGGTCCCGCAGACCCGCGAGCGCATCCGGGGGCGGGACACGTACGTCCGCTTCAACATCGAGTACCCCGGCGACTGGCACCTGGCGCCCGAGATCGTGCTGGCGGACGAGGGCGGCCGCGACGCCAGCGTGCTGTTCCGCTGGGAGCTCGACGGCGACTCGATGCAAGGCATCGTCTACCTCGAGGTGGACGACGGGGTGGTCACGAAGGTCACGGACCTCTGGCCCGAGCCCTACGAGCCCCCGCCCGGGCGGGAGCACCTCGTCGAGCGCTATTGACGACAGCGGCTGCTCGCGACACCGCCGTTGCCCTGGTGGCGCCCCTCGTGGGCGCGGGCGACTGACCCCGTCGGCCCGGTCAGTCCGCGCCGAGGTTGGACTCGGCGTAGTCGAGCGCCTCGTCGGGCGTGGCGAAGACCTGCGGGCCGTTGTCGAGCTCGGGGTCGGGGCCCGGGGTGGGGCCGGTGGGGTGGCGGTACACCCGGGCCTCGTAGGCGCCCTCGGCCACCCGGACCAGCGCTCGCTCGCTGCCGTCCCCGCTCTCGCGCGCCCACGTGTCCGGCCCGTCGGAGGGAGCGGGGGCGAAACCGCGGGCGAGGGCGGAACGGCGGAGTTCGTCGGCGGCGTCGGTCATGGCGCGGCACCTACCCCGCCGGGCGGGGAACTACCCGATCGGACGGGCCCGGCGGGCATGAGCGCCCACCCCGTCGGGGTAGGGATCGGCCTGACAATGACCGCCCGGCTGCGAGGGCCCGCCACGGAACGCCACGCCACCCATACGTTCGCCCGGGACGCCTCCGAGATCGCGCGGGCGCGCCGACTGGTGGCCGCCACATTGCGGTCGTGGGGCGTCCGCGTCGACCAGTCGGCGATCGTGCTCCTCACGAGCGAGTTGATGACCAACGCGATTCGTCACGGCGACGGCGTCGTCAGGATGGTGCTGCGGGCGACCGACGGCCGGGTCCGCATCGAGGTCCACGACGCCGGCGCCGGGATGCCGGGCCTCCGCGTCGGCCAGCTCACCGGGGATGGCCTGGGCGGCTTCGGCCTCCACGTGGTCGCAGCGCTGGCCGACGCCTGGGGCGTCGAGCACGGGGCCGGCACGACGGTCTGGGCCGAGAAGGCGAGCACGTGGCCGACCCAGCCCGACGACGAGCGCGAACCGGGGCCGCCCTGACGCGCCGCGGTTCGCCGTGGTGTCGGCCTTGGTTCATCCGCCCGTCCGACGCGGGCCTCGTCACCGCGGGGAGTGGGCGTTACCTTGGCGCCGTGCGCGTCGTGGTCGTTCGGCACGGATGTGCGGGAGAGAAGCGACGCTGGAACGGCGACGACGCCGACCGGCCTCTCGACGCCGCGGGGGAACGCCAGTCCGCCGCGCTGGCGGCCGTGCTGGACGAGGCTGGCCTGGGCCTCCGCCGGCTCGTCAGCAGCCCCACCCGGCGGTGCCGGGACACGCTGATCCCGCTGGGGCGCCGGCTGGGCCTACCCATCGAGGACGATCCAGCCCTGGCCACGGGCGGTGACGATGTGACGCTGGTGCGGGCGATCGCCCGGCCGAGCGCCCTCGGCGCCGCCCTGTCGACCCACGGCGAGCTGATGCAGCCGCTCCTCGCCGGCCTCCGGGATGAGGGGGTGCCCGTCATCGCCGACCGGGACGACGACGAGTGGCTTCTCGCCAAGGGCACGGCCTGGGTGCTCGACCTGGCGGCGGACGGTTCGGTCGCCGCCCTCCGCCACCTCGCCCCCGTCCCGGCGCTCCCGTGCGCCGTCCACGACCCGTCCGGCACGCCGGAACCCGCCCCCCCGCCGTGAGCACCTACTCGCAGCCGACGCCGTCGCCGTCGCTGTCGAGGCCGTAGACGTCGCTGCCGATCACCTGGACCGGGCCGGCGACGTAGGCGGGGCCGTTGCCGCTGCCGCCCTGGCAGTCCACGTCGCTGGCGATCGGGACGCAGCCGGTGTAGTTGCCGTCGCAGCCGCCGGTCGGCGCCGGAGGGGCCGTGGGCGGCGGGGCCGGGGCCGCCGTGGTCGGCGGAGGTGGTGGGACCGTCGTCGGGGGCGGCGGCGGCGCGGTCGTGGTGGTCGGCGGCGGCGCCGTCGTCGTGGTGGTGCTCGGCGCCGCCGTCGTGGTCGTCGCCGGTCGGGTGGTCGTGGTCGACGGGCGTGAGCGCTCCGTCGTCGTCACCTCGTCGGGCGCCGTCCGGGCGTCTTCCACCGGGGTGGCGCAGCCGGCGGCCAGCGCGGCCGCCACGCCGATCGCCAGCGCCGCGGCGCGGGCGCGCCGACGGGAATCCTGCATGTTGTCCGCCTTTTCCGTCCGCCTGGCCCGGTGGCGCTCCTCGCACCGTCCGAGCCGTGGTCCCGGTCCGCCCGGGCCGCCGGACCCTACACCGCCGGGCCCGGCCCCGCAGGGGGACCGGGCCCGCGCGGGCGGCGGGTCGGCACGGCGAGCCGCGAGGCCGCTACCAGCGGAGCAGTGCGCCGAGGCCGTCCCGCAGGGCCTCGGGGTAGTCGCCGTCCTCGTCCGGCGGGATGGTGACGACGTCGGCGCCGCTCGCCAGGGCGGCCGCCACGGCGGCGTCGAGGAGCGGGGCCGCGACGGCGGCATCCGGGGCGGCCAGGTCGCCGAGCGTGGTCGCCACCTGATCGCGGGTCGGGCCGACCCACACCTGGCGGTCGGCCACGCCGCCGCCGGCGTCGCCCTCGGCGACGAGCAGGGTGGCCACGCGGGCGGCGCGCAGGGCCTCCAGCGTCCGGCCGGCGCCCTCGGTGGCCCGGTCGCCCTGGCCCAGCTCCTCGGCGTGCAGCGCCAGCACGGCGTCGACCCGCTCGGCGCACCAGGCGTCGAGCTCGGCGCCGACCTCCTCGTCGAGGTGGGCCTGCGAGCCGTCGGCGGCGCGCGTGGCCCCGATCCGGTGGACCCGCTCGCGCACGCCGGCGGGCAGGGCGTCCAGCAGGTAGCCGACGGCGCGCTCGTCGCCCCCGACCGCCACGACCCGGGCGTGGACCTTGTCCGCCAGCGCCGCCAGCTCGTTCGCCACCTGGCCCATGTTGTGGTGCCAGCTGTCCTCGGCGCGCTGCTGGAAGCGGCGGTGCGACCAACCGCCGCCGCCGACCTTGCGGATGACCTCGTCCTCGCCGGTCACCGTGGTGGTCAGCTGGTCCTCGGCCGGGTCGCCCCCGGTCCAGGCCCGCAGGTCGGCGCCGGTGCGGTCGACCAGGGCGACGACGTGCGGGAGGTGCCGCTGGCGGCCGGCGACGAGCGCCCGCAGGCCGGGGACCGCGGCGCAGCGGGCCTCCTCCTGCGGCGCCGTGGTGAGCCGCTCGACGTGGGCCTCGCCGCCGTCGCCGGGGACGATCACGGCCAGCCCGGCGGCGCCGCGGTGGGCGCCCTCGAGCGCACGGTCGACGGCGGCCAGCGCCGCCTCGGGGACGTCCTCGGCGGCCAGCGCCCGGCGGCGGGCATCCCAGCGCAGGCGGGCCTCCGCGGCGATGGCCTCGGTTGCCGGTTCGAAGGCGACGTAGGCCGTGAGCACGGGACCGGGCCGGGAGACCAGGTCCCGCAGGCCGTCGAGGTCCGCCAGGGGTGCCACCGTCGTGCCTCGTTGCTCCATCGTGACCACCTTCGTGTCGGGGACGGGATCTTCGGCGTCTACCCGCCCCGCCGGCCGGCACACGCCCGCCGGGCGACCAGGGCGGCCAGGACGGATTCAGCGAGGGAGGCGCCGCCTCGGCGACGAGTCGGCCCATGCCCGTCCCTTCCCCGGGCCGGCCGGCGAAACCCTGTGGGCGCCCCGATGCCGGGTAGCGCCCGCCCCATGAGCGACGCCGACGCCACAGGCACCAGCACGACCGACGACGACCGCTACAGCGCCGATCAGCTCGGGACGGCGCCCGAAGCGACCCGCGCCCGTCCCCCCGCCGCCGAGCGCCGCGGCGAGGACGCCGGCGTGGTCCGCCCGTCCGGCGGCGACCGCGGCGGGGTGGTGGGTCGCGACGACATCGAGGGCGACGTCGGGGCGGACGCCGTCGGTGCCGTCGGCGAGCCCAGCGTGGACGCAGGCCTCGACGAGGACGTGCCGGGCGCCGGCCCCGAGCCGGCCGAGCCCGGGGGCGCCCGCACCCTCCGCAACGACATGGGCGAGCAGTGGCACGACGGGTGAGGCGCTGACCGGCAGGATGGTCCCGTGGCCGGCGCCCCCGCACTCTGGACCGTCGGACATGGGACCCTCTCGGCCGACGCCTTCGCCGCGCTGGTGCGGGGTGCCGGGCTGACCGCCGTCGCCGACGTGCGGCGCTACCCCGGCAGCCGCCGGTACCCGCACTTCGGGGCGGACATGGCCCGGTGGCTGCCCGAGGCCGGCGTGGCCTACGCCTGGCTGCCGGCCCTCGGGGGCCGCCGCCGGGCCGCCCCGGACTCGCCCAATATCGGCCTGCGCAACCTCCGGTTCCGGGCCTACGCCGACCACATGGCGACCCCGGAGTTCGCCGCCGGCGTGGCCGACCTCCTGGCGCTCGCCACCGACGGCGACGCCCGGGTGGCGGTCATGTGCGCCGAGTCGCTGTGGTGGCGCTGCCACCGCCGCCTCCTCGCCGACCACCTGGCCCTCGTCGTGGGCGCCGCCGTCACCCACCTCGCCCACGACGGCCGCACGAGCCCACACCCCCCGACGCGGGAAGCCCGCCCTGCGGGCGGCCACCTCGTCTACGACCTGGGGACCCAGCCCTCCCTCCCGGTCTGAACCGGCGCCGACGCCAACCGGCCCCCCGCCGGAGCCGCTACGCGGCTCGCAGTGAAGACGGCTTTCGGTACAGGCCGGCCATTCCTCCTCCGCCGGCCGGCGGCGACCGATGATTTCGGCGGGTCGGGGGCGTCGGAACGGTATGACGACGATCCTGACGGCCGACGAGGTGGCGGCGATCCCGCAGGGCGACCTGCGGCTGTTGCAGTCCGAGCAGGCACAGGCGCTGCTGGCCGCGGCCATCCCCGCCCGGGTGGCGTACGTGGCCGGCGACGGGCTACCGCGCATCGTCCCGACCTGGTTCCGCTGGACCGGCGACGAACTGGTCATGCCGACGTTCGTGTCCGCGCCCCACGTGCCCCGGGGCGCGAGACGGCTCACGGCGCTCCGGGCGCGCCCCGACGTCGCGGTCAGCATCGACACCGACGACACGCCGCCGGTGGTCCTGTCGCTGCGGGGCCGGGTGACGGTCGACGAGGTCGCAGGCGTCGACCCCGACTACGCCGACTCCGTCCGCCGGTACATGGGCGAGGAGATGGCCGCCGGTTACCTCGAGATGATCGACGTTCCGGGGACCGTCATGGCCCGCATCGCCCTGCGCCCCACGTGGGTCGGGATGCTCGACTTCGCCTCCCGCCCCCCGGGCTCGGCGCCGGCGTCGTAGCGCCCGAGCCCGATCGCTGCGCTGCTTATCCCCATCGGCGGGCGGGCCGCCGTCCGTGACGACATCGGAAGCGCCCTCGGTCGCCGTCCAGATGCCGAGGCGCGACACGCCCCACCTGCGGGCAGGTCAGGTCCCGGTCGACCAGTCCGGCCTCGAGGTGAGCCTCTGCGCCCCCGAGGACGCCCTCCATTGACCTCCGCTCGCCGCGGCGAACAGGACGATCGCGGGGACCACGACGGCGCCCCGGCCACCGGCTAGCGTCGCCGTCGCGCCGGCGACGAGGGACCCGGCGATGCGGGCGGCGGCCCCGGCCTGGAGCGTGAGGGCCGTCACCCGTCCCAGCAGGTCGCGCGGTGCGGACGCCTGGCGGAGGGTGCCGGCCACGACGAAGGCGGACGACACCGCCGCGTCCATGACCAGCGTGGCGGCGGCCAGCACGGCGAACGTCGGTGCGACGCCGGCGATGGCCAGCGCCACGGCCGAGACCACCAGCGTGGCCCGGAGCGCCCGGGGCCACGGCACGGCGCCGAGACGGGGCGTGACCAGGATCGACGAGAGCAGCGCCCCGGCCCCGGCCACCGCGACGACCGCGCCGGTCGCGGCGGCCGACAGCCCGAGGGCGTCCCGGCCGATGGCGACGAGGGCGAGGACCACACCACCGACATGGACGCCGAGGCCGATCGTGCTCACGAGGGCGGCGCGCAGCGGCGGTGCCCGCCACACGAGCGCGGCGACGTGACGTGCGCCGAGCCGGGGCCCGTCCGACCCGCCCTCGGCTCCCTGGTGGGCTGCCGGGTCGGACGGCCGCTCGCCCACCCTGCCGGTCGCCGACGAGGTCGCGGGTGACGTCGCCGGCCGGGCGGGGCGTCCGGCCAGGAGGGCCGCCGAGGCGGCGAAGGTGGCGGCGTCGAGGGCCAGGGCCGCCCACGGGCCCACGGCCGTGACCAGGAGGCCGGCGAGGGCCGGACCGGCCAGCGAGGCGCCGGCGTCGGCCGACTCCAGGCGGCTGTTGGCCCGGAGCAGGCCCTCCGGGGGCGCCGCCCCGGCCAGGGCGGTCGTACCGGCGATGGCGGCCAGGACGTCGGCGAGGCCCGTCGCCGCCGCCAGCGGGAGGAGCAGGGCGAGGGGCAGCGCGTCCACGGCCACGACCAGCGCGATCGTCGCGTAGAGCGCCGTGCGGGCGAGGTCGGCGGCGACGAGCAGGCGCCACGGGTCGCGCCGGTCCACCAGCCGCCCGACGGCGTGGGGGAGGAGCAAGCCCGCGGCGACGTTCGCGGCGCCGACGAGGCCGGCGAGGGCGAGGCCACCGGTCCGGTCCAGGACGGCCAGCGGCAGGGCCACCTCGGCGAGGCGGTCGCCGAGGATGCTCACGCCCTGGCTCGCCACGAGCCGGCGGACGGGGCCGGGAAGCGCCGGGGCGGGGGCGACCACGGCGCCAGCCTCGTGCGGCCGGCCGGGCCCGGGGGAGTGGGTTACGCCGGGACGGCCGTGACCACGACGTTGTCGGCGTCGTGGCCGGTGGCCTCGTCGACGGCGCCGCCGCATGTCACGAGGACGAGGCGGCGGCGGCCGTCGGTGGCGAACACGATCCAGGTGGTGTCCTGGTCGTTGGGCTGGGCGCCCACCAGCCCACGACGCCCGGGTCGTCGGGCAGCTACGGCGTCAGGCGTTGGCGCCGCGCCCGGGGATGGCCTGGATCGACCACGGGTTGCCGTCCGGGTCGGTGAAGTGGACGAACTGGCCCCACGGCTGCGGGTCGACCTCGGTGCACTCGACGCCGCGCCCGACCAGCTCCTTGCGGGCGGCCTCGGCGTCGTCGACCACGACCTGGATGCCGGGCTGCGAGCCGGGCGCCTTGTCGGTGATGCCGTCGCCCAGCACGATCGAGCAGGCCGAGCCCGGGGGCGTGATCTGCACGAACCGGAGGCCGTCCTCGACGCGGTGGTCGTGGTCGAGCGTGAAGCCCACCTTGTTCACGTAAAAGTCGATGGCCCGGTCCACGTCGCTCACGGGGATGGTCACGAGCTCGATCTTGAAGTCCATCGTGGGGCCTTTCGGTCGGTGCGGCGGGCGTGTCCGCCGACGAGGACAACCTACGAAACGCTGCGGACAGGTTCTGGCCGCAATAG
>DATFOS010000196.1:0-4993 GCA_035265325.1 Acidimicrobiales bacterium | reverse complement strand
GGCGCTTCTCCGCCAGCTTGGTGAAGCCCAGCTCCTCCAGGAGCTCGAGCGCCAGCTTGGGCGTGGCCTTCCCCTCGAGGACGGCGCGCCGCTCGTACTCGGCGTCGCGCGCCCGCAACGCCTGGGCCCGGGCGACCGCATCGCCGGCGCCGCGCCGGCGCCGACCGCCCGACCGACCCGCGGTGGGCCCGCCCACCATCCCATCGGCCACGACCACCGCCGGGCTCGCCGGTTCGTCGGGCACGACCGTCGCCGGGTCCGCCACCCCGCCAGCCACGACCACCGCCGGGCTCGCCGGTTCGCCGGGCACGACCACAGCCGGGCGCGACGGGCCGCCCGCCACCGCGGGCCGGACCGACGGGGCGGCGGCCGCTGCGGGGGAGGTCGTCGAAGGGGCCGCCGCGAGCTCGGCGAGTTCGTCGGCGAGGCGGCGTTCGGCGATGGCGGCGTAGGCCGGGTCGGTGTCGTAGCCGACGTAGCGGCGGCCGTGGCGGGCGGCGGCGAGCAGGGCCGAGCCCGAGCCGAGGAACGGGTCGAGGACCAGGTCGTCCTCGTAGGTGTAGAGGAGGACCAGCCGCTCGGGCAGCTCGACCGGGAACGGGGCCGGGTGGGCCACGCGTCGGGCGCTCTCGGGCGGGATCTGCCACACGTCGAGGGTGGCGGCCATGAACTCGTCGGCCGTGACGCTGCTGCGGTGGGGCAGGCCGGCGGCCCGCCGCTTGTCGACCGACAGCGCCCGGTCGAACCGGCCCTTGCTGGCGATCACCACCCGCTCGGTGACGTCGCGCAGCGACGGGTTGGTCGCCTGGCGGAACGAGCCCCAGGCGCAGTTGCCCCCGGCCCCGGCCGCCTTCTGCCACAGGACCTCGCCTCGCAGGAGGAGGCCCAGGTCGTCCTGCAGGATGCCGACGACGTCGGCCGACAGTGAGCGGTAGGGCTTGCGGCCCAGGTTGGCCACGTTGACGGCGATGCGCCCGCCCGGCTCGAGGACCCGCACGCACTCGCGGAACACGTCACGCAGCAGCTGCAGGTAGGAGGCGTAGGACTCGGGGACGCCGTCGCGGGCGATGTCCTCCTCGTACTGCTTGCCGGCGAAGTAGGGCGGCGAGGTGACGACGAGGGCGACCGAGCCGTCGGGCAGGTCGGTCATCGCCCGGGCGTCGCCCACCCGCACCGGGTCGGGGATCGGGAACGGCGGCAGGACCGTCTCGTCGGTCGACAGGTCGGGGGTGGTGAAGCGCTGGTAGAAGGCGGTGGCGTCGTGGTTCTCGCGTTTGGAGACGCCGAAGTTGGACGTCGCGGTCGCTCGCCTGCCCCCGTTCGTCGTCACCACTCGCGCCCCTCGCACCGATGCCACGCCGGCCACCCTAGGGAGGGGGTGTGACAGCGAACCGGCCGTCCCGAAGCGTAGGGGACGGGCGCCGCCGGGCCGGGCACCCGCCCGTATCGGCGGCCGAAATCGCGCACCTGAGCCCGCCATATGCGGGCTCAAATGCGCAATTTGGCGGGTTCCCGGGACCCGTCTCAGGGGCCGACGATGCCGACCGTGTCGGGCGGGAGGTGGACGGCGTCGGCGCTGAGGGTGACGGCGTCGTCGGAGGCGAGGAGCAGGGTCGTCCCCAGCGCCACCAGCCCGGACGGCAGGTCGACGTCCTCCTCCCCCAGGTTGGTGACGACCGTGAGCGACCCCCGCCGCACCCAGGCGACCCGGTGCGCGTCGTGCGTGCCGGCGTCCCGGGGCCGCAGGGGCCCCGTGCCCAGGTCCGGGTGAGCGCGGCGCAGGGCGATGAGCCGTCGGTACCAGTCCAGCAGGGCGGCGTGCTCGCCCGAGCCGACCTCGTCCCACCGCAGGACCGAGCGCCGGAACGTGGCCTCCTCCTGCGGGTCGGGCACGGTCTCGGGGTCCCAGCCGAAGTGGGCGAACTCGCGCCGGCGGCCGTGGGTCACGGCCCGGCCCAGCTCGGGGTCCTCGTGGTTCGTGAAGTAGAGGAACGGCGTCGACGCCCCCCACTCCTCGCCCTGGAACAGGAGGGGAACGAACGGGCTGGTCAGCATCAGCGCCGCCGCCACCCGCAGCCGCCCCGGCGACACGAGGTGGCCGAGCCGCTCGCCGACCGCCCTGTTGCCGACCTGGTCGTGGTTCTGGGCGCTCACCACGAACGTCGAGCCGTCGAGCCCGGTCGGCGGGCGCCCGTGGACGCGGTCGCGGTGCGCCGAGTAGGCCCCGTCGTAGACCCAGGCCTGGCCCAGCGCCTTGCCCAGCAGCGAGAACGCCTCGAAGTCGGCGTAGTAGCCGGACGTCTCGCCGGTGAGCGCCGAGTGGACGGCGTGGTGCCATTCGTCGGCCCAGGAGGCGTCGAGGCCGTAGCCGCCGGCGACCGACGGGCGGACGTAGCGGGGGTCGTTGCGGTCGGACTCGGCGACGAGCCACAGCGGCCGGGCGAGGTGGGCGCCGAGACCGCGCACGGCGTCCGCCAGGTGCTCGAGGACGTGGCGGGCCGAGTCGTCGATGATGGCGTGGACGGCGTCGAGCCGCAGCCCGTCGGCGTGGTAGTCCCGCAGCCACATCACCGCGTTCTCGACGATGAACGCCCGGACCTCGTCGCTGCCGGGCCCGTCGACGTTGACGGCTGCGCCCCAGTTCGTGTGGTGGTGTTCGCCGAAGTACGGCCCGAACTGGGCCAGGTAGTTCCCCGACGGCCCGAGGTGGTTGTAGACGACGTCGATCAGGACGCCGAGGCCGCGGGCGTGGCAGGCGTCGACCAGGCGCTTGAGCCCGTCGGGGCCGCCGTAAGCGTGGTGCGGCGCCCACAGGTCCACGCCGTCGTAACCCCAGCCCCGGTCGCCGGAGAACTCCACGACCGGCAACAGCTCGACGGCGTCGACACCCAGGTCGACCAGGTGGTCGAGGTGGGCGATGGCGCCCTCGAACGTCCCCTCCTCCGAGAACGTGCCGACGTGCATCTCATAGAGGACGGCGGACGGGAGGTGGAAGCCGCGCCAGGCGGCGTCCGTCCAGGTGAAGTCGGTCTGGTCGACGACCCGGGACGGGCCGTGGACGCCGTGGGGCTGGGAGGCCGAGCGCGGGTCGGGCCGGGCCGGGCCGCCGTCGAGCGAGAAGGCGTAGTCGTCTTCGGGACCCAGGGCGGGGACGTCGGCGGACCACCGGCCCCGCTCGCGGGCCGCGAGTGCCACGCGCGGCCGCTCGCCCTCCGGAACCTCCGGGCCGCCCAGGACGACCTCGACCGACGTCGTGGCCCGTGGCGCCCACACCGAGACGTGCACGTCAGCCCTCCTCCGGCCCGGCCTCGAGGAGGGCGACCGGGAACGCGGCCAACAGGTCTGCCACCCGCACCGCGCCACCCGCGCGACGCGCGCCGGTGACCAGGTCGACCCACGCGCCGGGCGGCAGGGCCACGGTCGTGTCGCCCCACGCCGCCGGGGGGACCAGCCCGCCGGCCGCGGCGGCGTCGGTGGCCGCGTCGAGGGTGCCGGTGCCGGGCTCGCCGAAGCGCCCGCCGGTCCCCGGCTCGCCCACGGCGGACGACGCCGACGAGGACGAGGACGCCGCCGCCAGCCGTCGCACGAGCCGCGGCACCACGACGGCGACGGAAGTGCCCCGGGTGAAGCCGACGACGTGGGTGGACGCCGTCCCGTTTACGGCCAGCGGCGCGTACGCCCCCGACGGGCCGGCGCCGAACACGTCCGGCCGCCGGCGCCGCAGGTGGAGGGCGTCGCGGGTGACCCGCAGCTTGGGGAGGCCCTCGTCGGCCCGGGCCAGCAGCTCGTCGGGGCCTAGCCCGCCCAGCTCCGCCAGGCGGGCGCGGCGCAGGGCGAAGTCGACCGGCCGCCGGTTGTCGGGGTCGACCAGGCTCAGGTCGACCAGCTCGTTGCCCTGGTAGACGTCCGGCACGCCGGGGACCGTGAGCGCCAGGAGCTGCTGGGCCAGCCCGTTGACCCGCCCGGCCGGCGCGATCGACCCCACGAAGGCCTCGATCTCGTCGACCAGGGCGGCGTCGCCGAGGACGGCCTCGACCCAGGCGTCGCGGGCGGCGTCGTAGTCCTCGTCGGGCTCGGTCCACGTCGTGCGGACCTTGGCCTCCTTCGTCGCCTTCGCCATGTAGGCGACGGCCCGCTCGGCGTCGATCGGCCACGCCCCCACCAGCGTCTGGGACAGCAGGTACTGGGTGGGCCGGTCGGCCTCGGCGGCGCCGCCGGGCCACAGCTTGGCCGAGGCGTCCATCCAGCGGCCGCAGGCGGCGGCCCATGCCTCCGGGACCTCGCTGAGCACCGACAGCCGGGCCCGTACGTCGGCCGAGCGCTTGGTGTCGTGGGTGGACAGGGCGGTCATCGTCCCCGGCCAGCGCTCGTGGATGCGGGCGTTGGTGGCGTGGAACTCCTCGACCGGGATGCCGAAGCGCCCCGGGTCGCCGCCCACCTCGTTGAGGGCCAGCAGGCGGGTGAAGCGGTAGAACGCCGTGTCCTCGACTCCCTTGGCCATCGCCGGCCCGGACAGCTGCTGGAATTGCATCACGAACTCGTGCTCGAGGTTCGTGGCGTCCGGCAGCCGCAGCAGGAGCAGCGACGCCAGGAAGTCGAGCAGGTCGGGGTCGATGTCCGAGCGGTGCGCCGTCACGTCGGTGACCGCCTCCTCGACCCGCCGCACGTCGGCGGGGCGGACCACCCCGGCCTCGGCCTGGACGTAGGTCCGGTAGACCGGCAGGCTCACGAGCAGCTCGCGCAGGACTTCCGCCAGCTCGTGGCGGGTGCGGTCGCGCTGGTGGCGGCGTGCCTCGCACGCCTCCGACAGGAGGGCGACGAGCCGGCTGACGTCGGCGGCGAGGATCTCGCGGACGACCATCTGCTTTGCCGCCCGCACGATGGCGTGCCAGTCGGTGGGCTCGCCGGTCAGGTCGCCGTACGCCGCGGTCAGGGGCTCCTCCCCCGCCGGGTCGACGAGGATGCCGCCGATCGCCGCCAGCCGGTCGTACCC
>DATFOS010000195.1:0-12412 GCA_035265325.1 Acidimicrobiales bacterium | reverse complement strand
TCCTCCGCCACGGCCGGACCGCGGGCCAACCGGGATTGCCGGTCCGGCCGCTCCCCGAGCGCCCCGGGCACACGGTGTTCACGGTGTGTGATGGGTGAGGGCGGGGGTGGGGGTGCTACGACAGGGTGATGGGCGTCGGGGGCCGGGGTCGCGGGTGAGGAGTGTGTTCTCGACGGCGCCGTGGCGGCGGGCGCCGATCCTGTTGCGGAGGCGACCCGGCGTACTGGCGTCGGTCGCCGGCGCCAGTGCGGTGCTCGCCGCGTCGGTCGCGGGGGTACCGCTGTTCCTGTCGTCCGGCGGATCGGAGGCCGTCGCCGTGCAGGCGGGGGAGCGGTGCCCGTCGGCGACCGGCGTGAGCGCCACCGAGTGGTTCTCCGTCCCGGGCGTGGAGCCGCCCCCCGTCATCGATCGGGACCCGGAGCGCCGGCCCGACCCGGATGCCGAGGACATCGAGCCGCCTCCCGTGCTGGACCTCGACGATCCGCCGGGCGACCCTCTCGCCGGGCTCGCCGGGGTCGGGCCGCGCATCACGTACAGCGACCCGCTGGTCGAGCTGGCGGTGGCGGAGTCCGACGGCTCCGGCACGACGCCGGTGCAGCTCCTGGCCCGCGACGGCGCGTTCGACCACGTGGAGGCGGTGGACGGCACGCCCGACGGGGACGCCACCCGGGGCGTGTGGCTCGGTACCCGAGCGGCCGACAACGCCGGATTGCGCCGGGGCGACACGGTGACGTTCGTCTACGAGGACCGCTTCACCACGTTCGGCGAGGAGGAGTCCGAGCCCGTCGAGTTCTCGCTGCCCGTCGCCGGGGTCTACCGGGACCTCACCGGCACCGCCGCCGACGACGACGTGTGGTGCTCGCACACGGTCCTGCTGCAGCCGCCGGGGCCGGACCAGTACCCGCCGCCCGTGATCCTCACGGACCGGGCGACGCTCGTCGAGGTCCTCCAGGGCCTGGGCGTGCCGTACGTCCCGGTGACCTGGGAGGCGCCGCTCGCCACGGCCGGGATGACCCTCGCCGAAACCGACCGCCTCGTCGACCGGCTGGGCTGCGCCGGAAGCGACGGCGCGGCCGGCGCGACCGGCGGGAGTGCGGCGGGCGAGGCCGGCGGACGGTCGTGGTGTGCCGGGGAGGAGGCCCCGCCGCCGGGCGCCACCGGCGAGGAGCGCGACTCGTACGTGAGCGAGACGTTCGCCACGAGCCTGCCGTTCGTGACCGAGCGGGCCCGCGCCATCCGGACGACCGTCGGCGCGGGGGTCACCCCGGTGGCCGCCTTCGCCGCCATCGCCGGCGTCGGGCTCGTGGGCGCGGCCGCCTCCCTGTGGTTCGACCGGCGGCGCCGCGAGGTGACGATCCTCGTCGTGCGGGGGGCGTCGCCGGTGGCGGTGGGCGTGAAGGCGGTCCTCGAGCTGGCGCCGGCCCTGATCGCCGGCGGCCTCACCGGGTTCGGGCTGGCCTACGGCGCCGTCGTGTGGCTGGGCCCGTCCTCCGCCATCGAGTCGGCCGCCACGGCGACCGCGGTCGCCGCCACACTCGCCACCGTCGCCGTGGCCGCCCTGGCCGTGACCGCCGTCGTCGCCACCCGGGCGCGCGGCGGGCTGCACGGCCGGGCCGCCCGCCGGGCGACACGCTGGGTCGCGGCCGTGCCGTTCGAGCTGGCGCTGGTGGCCGCCGCCGTCGTGTCCTACCGGCGCCTCGGCGAGTGGGGCGTGCCCGTCAGCCAGGGCGCCCGCGTGAGCCGGGTCGACGTCGTGGGCCTGGCGTTCCCGGTCCTGTTCCTGCTGGCCGGCGTCGCCGTACTGGCCCGGGCCCTCGCGCTGGGCCTGCGCCCGCTGCGCTCGGCGAGCGAGGGGTGGCGAACCTCGCTCTACCTGGCCGTACGGCGGCTCGTCCGCTACCGGGCCGCCATGATCGGCCTGGTGGCGTCGGCCGCGATCGCCGCCGGCGTGCTGGGTTACGCCGCCACGCTCACCCGCTCGCTCGACGCCACGTTGCTGGCCAAGGCCAAGACGTTCATCGGCAGCGACCTCGCCCTCGGCCTGGAGTACGAGGCGGAGGTGCCCGACGGGTTGGGTGGCCGCGCCACCGAGGTCGACACCTTCCGCCGCGTCTTCGCAGAGGTGGGCGGCGACGATGTCGAGCTGACGCTCCTCGCCATCGACCCGGCGACCTTCGCCGGGGCCGCGTACTGGGACGACTCGTTCTCGGACGAGTCCCTCGACGACCTCGTCGACCGGCTGGCGGCCCCGCCGAACGACGGCAACGTCCCCGCCCTGGTGGTCGGCGAGCCGTTGCCGGACATCGTCGACGTGAACGAGCGTCAGGGCCACACCAGCCGGTTCTCGATCGAGCAGGTCGCCGACGCCGACACGTTCCCCGGCATGCGGCGCTCGGGCCCGACGGTCTTCGTGGCCGCCCCGCACCTGGTGGAGCTCGGCGTCGACGGCGGCTACACCGAGGTGTGGGCGCGCGGCGAGCCGGACGAGACGCTGGCCGTCATGGAGGCGTCCGGGGTCGGCTTCAGGATCAACCGTGCGCTGGCCGACGTGGCGGACCGGGCCTCGTTCCTCACCGTGGCCTGGACGTTCGACTTCTCCCAGGCCCTCGCCGTCGTGGCCGGCCTGCTCGTCCTCGGGATCGTCGTCGTGGTTCTCGACGCCCGCCGCCGGGGACGCGTGCTCGGCTACGCCTTCGCCCGCCGGATGGGCCTGAGCCGGGCCGAGCACCGCCGCGCTGTCGTCGCCGAGCTGGTGGCGAGCGTGGTCGTCGGGTGCGGGGCCGGCTTGGCCATCGCCCTGGGCGGGGCCGCGCTGACGACCCGGCGCATCGATCCGGTGCCCGGGTATCGTCCCGACCCGCTGCTCCGCCCGGCCACCGTCACGATCGTCGCCGTGCTGGTCGTGGCCGTCCTCGTCGCCGGGCTCGGCGGCGCGCTGGCCCAGCGGCGGACCGATCGCGACGACCCCGTGGAGGTGCTCCGTGCCGGCGTCTGACCCCGGGGGCCCGCCGACGCTGCCGACCACGCCCGTCGCGCCGGCCGGTCCGGCCGGGCCGGGGGTCGCCGGGCCGGCGGCCGCCACCTGCCGCGGCGTGGCCGTCGACTACCGCGTTGCGGCCGGGGTGGTCCACGCCGTGCGGGATGCCGATGCGGACTTCCCGACCGGCCGCCTCAGCGTGCTGGCGGGGCCGTCGGGGTCGGGGAAGTCGTCGCTGCTGCGGGCGCTTGCGGGGCTCCAGCGCCCGTCGGCCGGCCGCATCGTGGTCGGCGGCGTGGACGTGACCCGGTTGCGGCCCGGCGGCCGGAGGCGGCTGCGCCGGCGGACGATGGGTGTCGTCCTCCAGGACCCGTCCGACAACCTGCTCGACTACCTGCGGGCGCGCGAGCAGGTCGAGTTGGCGGCCCAGCTGCGCGGCGCGACCCCGGACGGGACCGCCGCCCTGCTCGCGGCCCTCGGGCTCTCCCACCGGACCGAGTCGTTCCCCGACGAGCTGTCCGGCGGCGAGCAGCAGCGCGTGGCGTTCGCGGCGGCGGCGATCGGCGACCCGACGCTGCTGTTGGCCGACGAGCCCACGGCCCAGCTCGACCTCGGCGCCGGTGCCACGCTGGTCGAGGCCATGCGGACGCTGGTCGACCGGGGCGCCACGCTCGTGGTGGCGTCCCACGACCCGGCGGTCATCGAGGCCGCCGACCACGTCGTGACCCTGGAGGACGGGGAGGTCCAGCCGTCGTGAGTGCCGCCCGCGAGCCCGTCACGATCGAGCTGGGGCCGGGGACGGCCGACGCCGACCACGCGCCCGCCCTGCTCCTCGACGGGGTCGAGAAGGCGTTCGTCACGCCGGCCGGGCCGGTGCCCGTGCTCGACGGGGTCGACCTGGCCGTCGCGGCCGGCGAGGTCGTGGCGATGGGCGGGCGGTCCGGCTCGGGCAAGACGACGCTGCTCACGATCGTCGCCGGGTGGGAGCGGCCCGACGCCGGCACGGTGGCGCTGCTCGGCGGCGAGGTGGCGCCGGACGGGCTGGCCTGGGCCGACCTCGCCATCCTCCCGCAGTCGCTCGGCCTGCTCGACGAGCTGACGCTCGGGGAGAACGTGGCGCTGCCATCCCGCCTCGGCGCCGTCCGCCCCGACGAGGACCTCGACCCGGACGTGGACGGCCCCGACGCCCTGATGCGCCGCCTCGGCCTCGACCACCTGGCCGAGCGCTACCCGACGGAGGTCTCGCTCGGGGAGCGCCAGCGGGCCGCGCTGGCCCGGGCCGCCGTCCTGCGGCCTCGCCTACTGCTGGCCGACGAGCCCATCGCCCACCAGAACCATGCCTGGGCCGAGGTCATGACGTTCCTCCTGCGGGACCTGGCCGACCGCGGCTCGGCCTGCCTGCTCGCCACCCACGACCCGCTGGCGTTCGCCGTGGCCGACCGGGTCGTGCGGCTGGACGCCGGCCGCCTCGGGGCGCTGGCCGGGTGACCCGCCCCTGCGGTATCCCTTTGCCATGACGCTCGATCACGAGGACCGACCGTGGGGCAGCTTCGACGTGCTCGTCGACGACGTCGACCACAAGGTCAAGACGATCGCCGTGCACCCCGGGCACCAGCTCAGCTACCAGCGGCACGCCCGGCGCTCGGAGCACTGGTTCGTCGTGCGGGGTGAGGGCGTCGTCACGCTTGACGGGACCAGGGTCGAGGTGGCCGCCGGCAGCGCGATCGACGTGCCGGTCGGCGTGGCGCACCGCGTCGAGTGCAGCGGCGAGGGCCAGCTCGTGTTCCTCGAGGTCCAGCACGGCGAGTCCTTCGGGGAGGACGACATCGTCCGTCTCGAGGACGACTTCGGCCGCGACTGACCGGGCCGGGCGCCGCCGTCCCGGGCGCCGCCGCCCTCAGGCGAGGCGGCGGACGAACACCTCGACGTAGTGGGTCGGGTCGCCATCTTCGGCGTCGTAGCGGGCGACCAGGGCGTCGCCCTCCGCGGGCGGCGCCACGCCGGCGATGCCCACGACCGTCATCGCCCAGGTGGCCTCGTCCGGTCCGTCGTAGCGGCGCCGGGCGCCCAGCTGGCGGACGTAGTCGGGTTCGTCGACGAGGAACTCGATGCCGGCGTCCTGCAGCTCGGTGAGGAGGCCGGGGCCGACGGCGCTCGTGCCCTCGGTGTACGGCATACGGACGAGGACCGGCCCCGCCGGCTCACGCAACGCCGCCAGCACCGGGCCGGACACGGCGTCGACCGCCGGCATGGCCCAGTCGGCGTACTCGGGTTCGCTCGCCTTCAGGGGCACGACCAGCAGGGCCGCGCCGAGCGCCACCGCTGCCGCCACGCCGGCGACCCACGGCAACTGCAGCGGGGTGGCCTCCCCGGAGGCCTCGGCGCCGTCGCCGGCGACCGGGCGGGACGGCGCCCGACGGGCGGACACCTCGTCGGCGATCGCAACGGCCACGGCCGCCCAAGCCACGGCGGCGAGCGGCCACGCCCACGCAACCTGGTGGAACGGGATGCCGAGCGTGACCGGCATCCGCAGCACGGACACCACCGCCGCGACCAGTGCCAGCAGGGCCACAGCGCAGCCGGCGGCCACCGGGGCCGAGCCGCGCCGGCGCGCCCGCCAGCCGAGCACGCCCAGCGCCACGACCAGGATCGTCAACGGCACCCCGACCGCCAGGAGGCTCGGCGGCGGGTCCACCGCGAAGCGCGGGTTCTGGTAGGTCGTCGGCAGCCACGCCGGCGGCAGCGCCACGATCTCGCCGACCGCACGTAGGGCCAGTGCCACCGACGGGTGGACGGCGTCGTCGCGGCTCGACGTGATCAGCGACCCGAGGTTGCCGGGCCCCTCGCCACCGAGCTGCTCGCCCACGGGCTGGGCCCAGCACACGAGCCCCGCGGCGAGCGCGCCACCGCCCCAGGCGTACGCCCGGCGGCGCCGGCGGCCACGCCACAGCGTCGCCCCGATGGCGACGGCCGAGAGCGTGGGCACGAGGACCGCATACGAAAGGTGCGTCTGCAGGCACAGCGCGCCGGCCACGACGGCGACGAGCGCGGCCACGTCGTCGCCCGCCACGGCCGCCCACACGGCCACGAGCACGCACAGGAACGGGAGCGTGACCGCAATCGGCCCCCACGGGTCGTACAGCGCAGTGGCGCCCATCGAGAACACGAGCAGCCCGATGGCGGCGAGGACCAGGGCGGCCCCGGTCGTGCCGAGCCGGCGCCGGGCCAGCCAGCCGGCGAGGCCGAGGGACAGGGCGTTGATCGCGGCCGACCCGTACGCCGATCCGGCGGCGTGGCCGAACAGGCGGACCGGAGCCGCCAGCAGGTCGAACTGCAGCGGGCCGGGATGGTTGATCGGGTTGCTCGCCTCCGAGGCGGACGAGGCCGTGCCGAGCAGGGGGATATTGGCGCTGAACACGTCCCACGAGCGGACGGCGAAGTACGCGTCGTCGCCGATTGGGCGCCAGCCGTCCGCCAAGCCCTGCGCCGCCGCCACGAGGGCGGCCAGCCCGAGGGCCCAGGGTGTCACGGCGACGACGCGGTCGAGCCGGGAAGGGGGCGGACGGTGGCCGTCGCCGCCGGTCCTCTCGTCGCCCTGGTCGCTGGGTAGCTCGTCGCCGACGGGCTCGCCGTCGGGCGGGAGGCCGTCCCCCGGCCGGGGCGCGCCCGGGTGGACGGCAGCGTGTGGGTGCATCGAGACGCGGGCGTCGCCGGCCATGTCCCCTCCCGTTCCGAGCTGCGGGCCCCTAGCTTCCCCGCTCATCGGACCCCCGACGAAACCGCTACGCACAGTGCCCCTTGTGGCTCGTTCCGGCGTCGGTACGATGGACGCGGTGTGAACGGTCCGCTCCGGCTGGCGTGACGCCACCCAGTGACGCAGGATCTCCCGGACACGAGTGAGGCGGACCCTACGGTGCGAACGGACGCGGTGAAAGTCAGGCCACCGCCCGGCCGACGGGCCCAGGCGGCACAACGGTACGCCGCCCTCGTCGTGGGCGCCGTCGGCCTCGCCACGGTGGTGGTCCTGCTGGACGGCACCGGCGTGGTGGGCGAGGACGTGGCCGTCGTGGTCGACAACGCCGCGCGGCTCGGGGCCGGCATCACCGCCGCCGTCGCCTGTGCCTGGACCGCCCGCCGCCGCCAGGGCCCGGAGCGCGCGTGGCGCTCGTGGATGGCCCTCGGCATGACCGGGTGGGCGATCGGCCAGGCCATCTGGTCGTACCACGAGGTCTTCGCCGACGTCCCGCTGCCGTCGCCCTCGGCCGCCGACGTCGGTTACCTCACGATGCCGGCGATGGCGGTGCCAGCCCTGCTGTCGCTGGCCGTGGCGGCCCCGCGCCACGCCATGCCGGGCGAACGGTACGCCCGGGCCCTCTACGTCCTCGACGGCCTCGTGGTCGTCGGGTCGCTGTTCGTCCTCACGTGGGCAACGTCGCTGGGGACGGTCGTCCGGTCCGAGACGCCGACGGGGTCGGCGTTCGCCGTGGCGGTCGCCTACCCCCTGACCGACCTGTGCGTGGTGGTCGTCGTCGTCCTGCTGGCCGTGATGCACCGGGTGCCCCGCCCGCTGCGCGCCCAGATGTGGCTGCTGGCCTCCGGCCTCGTCGCGATCGCCGTGTCCGACAGCATCCTCGCCTACATCGTGGCGAAGGGGCTCGACGAGATGCCGCCGGTCACCGACCTGGGCTTCGTCCTCGGCCCGATCCTCGTGGCGATCGCGGCGCTGGCCGCGCCCGAGGCGCCGGCCCACGCCGCCCCGCCGGCCACCCGCCGCTCGATCGAGCGGGCGCACCTCTTGTTGCCGTACGTCCTGGTCGTGCTGACGGGCGCGGTCATGCTGGCCCAGGGCGTCCTGGGGGCCGACATCGACCCGGTCGAGGCCGCGGTGGCGTGGGTGGTCCTGGGCGTGGTGCTGATCCGCCAGATGATCACGCTGCTGCAGAACACCGCGCTGCTCGAGCGGGTGTCGACGGCGCAGGAGGAGCTGTCCTACCGCGCCCACCACGACCCGCTCACCGGCCTCGCCAACCGGGCGCTGTTCAACGACCAGCTGGCCGGGGCGGTGGCCCGCCACGAGGGGCCGGGCCTCCCGTTCGCCCTGCTGCTGATCGACCTCGACGACTTCAAGACCGTGAACGACACGCTGGGCCACGCCGCCGGCGACCAGCTGCTCATGGCCATCGGCGACCGGCTGCGCGGCTGCGTGCGGCAGGGAGACATGGTGGCCCGGCTGGGTGGCGACGAGTTCGCCATCGTCCTCGAGGCGGGGGCGGAGACGCCCTCGCTCGTAGCCGAGCGGGTCCTGGCGGCGCTGAGCCAGCCCTTCCACATCCACCGCCGGATCCTCACCCTGGGCGGGAGCGTCGGCATCGTCGAGCCCGTGGCGGGTGAGACGGGGCTGACGCCGGACGAGCTGCTGCACCGGGCGGACGGCGCCATGTACGCCGGCAAGCGGCGGGGCAAGGGCCAGGCGGTCCACTGGTCGCCGGGGTTGGTCGGCGGCTCGCCCGACCCCCGCCCGCAGGCGCCCCGCACGCCCGTGCCCAACGCCGTCCCGCAGGGGGCCCGCCCGGCCCTCGAGCCGCCGCCGGCGGCACCGCCGGACGACCCGGAGCCGGGCTGGTGGTGGGAGCAGCCCGACAGTCGCGGCAAGCCGGCCCGCCGGGCCCGCCAGCGGGCTCCCCGGCGCGGCCGGGGCGACCCGCCGCCCGGCTCGTTCGGGCTCGTCCCGCCGCCCCGCCCGGCCGCCCCGCCCCCCGCCCCGTCGCGTCCGGTGCCCGCCCCGGCCCCGGCCGGGACGGCCGACGGTGACAGGGAGAGGGACAGCGACGGCGGCGAGGCGCCGCGGCCGGCCATGCCGCCCGCCCGGCCGCGGGGCATCCCGCCGGTCGGCGTCGGTCAGCGGCGCCGCGGCACGAAGCCGTAGATCGTCGCCGTCGAGCCCGGGCCGGCGGCGTTGATCGGGCCGCCCAGCAGCACGTGGGCGCCGAACGGCGGCAGGCTAGGCGTCGCACATCGCGACACGGTGTCGAGCATTCGGCCCACAAATCGATGTTCTCTGTGGAGGTTTCCGTGTGTGGGGGGAGGGTGGCGGGGTAGCACGCGTGGGTCAGTTCACGATGCCGTGAGGAGGCGAACAGATGAGCTCCATCCAGGAGTCCGTCGACGTACACGTGCCGGTCCGCGCTGCCTACGACCAGTGGACGCAGTTCGAGGAGTTCCCGCAATTCATGGAGGGTGTCGAGTCGGTCCGGCAGGTCGACGACACGCACATGCACTGGGTCGCCGACATCGGCGGCGTCGAGCGGGAATGGGACGCCGAGATCACGGAGCAGCATCCCGACGAGCGGGTGGCGTGGAAGTCGAACAGCGGCGCGAAGCACGGCGGCGTGGTGACGTTCCACCGCCTCGACGCCGACACGACCCGCGTGATGCTCCAGCTCGACTTCGAGCCCGAGGGGCTCGTCGAGCAGGCCGGTGACAAGCTCGGCTTCGTCAAGCGCCGCGCCAAGGGCGACCTCGAGCGCTTCAAGAAGATGATCGAGGCCCGCGGCGGCGTCGAGACCGGCGCCTGGCGGGGGGACGTGCCCCCGAAGTCCGTCCGTTAGCTTCCCGCCGATGACCGACGGGACGACGCCCACGGGCCGGCCCGGCTCCCCCGACGCAGGCGTGGGGGAGCAGGGGCCGGCCCCGGCGTCGGGCGACGGGCCCGGCGATCGCTGGGCCCGGCCGTCCGGCGTGAAGGACGACACGGTGGAAGCCGCCGGTAAGGCCTCCGAGGCGCTGGAGTGGGTCGAGCGCGCCCGCGGGCACCTCTACGAGTTCCACCAGCTGATGGGGCGGGCCGACTTCATCTTCGGCGACGCCGCCGACGCCCTGCGCGACGCCGGTCACGGCGAGCTCGCCGACCTGGTCGAGACCGAGGTCGTGGGCCGCAACGTGCTGGCCGGGCGCTGGACCTTCCAGATCATGGAGGAGTTCGACGACGACTACTACCAGGCCGTCCGGGACGTCGAGCGCCGCATCCGCGACGAGCTGATGGACGGCAGGCGCCACGTGTTCGAGGCCGAGCTCAAGGAGGGGCGCCGCTCCCGCGGGCGCCCGCACCACGAGAGCCGGCCCACCGACGAGCCGCGGGCCCCGAAGTAGCGGGGGACGCGGATCCGCCCTAGGCGACGGGAGCGCCCGGCTCGACGCCGGCGGGCAGCTCGAGCAGGCGCACCGTCCCGTCCGGGTCGAGTGCGCCGAGCACGAGGAATTCGCTCGTGAAGCCCGCGATGCGCTTGCGGCCGAGGTTGATCGCCCCGACGACGACCCGGCCGCGCAGCTCGTCGGCCGTGTAATTGGTCACCTGCGCGCTCGTCTGGAGCGTGCCGACGACCGGCCCGAAGTCGACCGTGAGCTTCCACGCCGGCTTGCGCGCCTCCGGGAAGGGCTCGACATCGACGACCCGGCCGGTGCGGAGGTCCAGGGCGAAGAAGCCGTCGGCGCCCACGTCGGCCTTCCGATCGAGCTTCTCCGGGGCGTACGGGAGGTCGTCGGGGTCGGTGACGTGCGCGGCCATGGGCGCCAGTTTCGCGGGGTGCCGGGTGGTGCTGCCCACTCCGGCGGCGTGCCACCATCGAGGGTCCCATGGCCCGCCGAGTCCGCCTCCGCCCCTGGCAGAAACGCGCCCTCGACCTGTTCGAGGCGTCGGACGAGCCGGACTTCCTGACCGTCGCCACCCCCGGCGCCGGCAAGACCACGTTCGCCCTGTGCGCGGCCGTCGGCGAGATCGCCCGCACCCACGGCCTGCGCCTGGTCGTCGTGGCCCCGACCTCCCACCTGAAGCTGCAGTGGGCCGACGCCGCCGCCCGGTTCGGGCTGTCGCTCGAGCCGCGCTGGTCGGCCGACGGCGGGCGCCTGCCGGCCGACGTCCACGGCATCGTGACCACGTACCAGCAGGTCGCCTCCAACCCCGACGTGCTGCGAGCGCTGGCCCGACGCTCGGTGGTCGTCCTCGACGAGATCCACCACGCCGGCGACGACCGGGCCTGGGGCGACGCCGTCCGGCGGGCCTTCGAGGTGTCGCCGCGGCGCCTGGCCCTGTCCGGGACGCCGTTCCGGTCGGACACGCAGGCGATCCCCTTCGTCCGCTACGTGATCGACGAGGCCCGGCCCGACTTCGAGTACGGCTACGCCGACGCCCTGCGCGACGGGCGGGTCGTCCGGCCGGTCTACTTCCCCCGCATCAACGGGTTCATGGAGTGGGTGGCGCCGGACGGCAGCGTCGCCGCCGCCGGCTTCGACGACGCCCTCGACAGGGTCGCCTCCGCCCAGCGCCTGCGCACCGCCCTCAGCCTCGAGGGCGAGTGGCTGCCCACCGTGCTGCTGCAGGCAAACGAGCGGCTCACGACGATCCGCCGGTCGCAGCCCGACGCCGGCGGCCTCGTCATCGCCGCCGACCAGGACCACGCCCAGGGCATCGCCGACATCCTCCGGTACCGCTGCGGGGTCAAGGCGACGGTGGCGGTGTCCGACGACCCGATGTCGTCCACCCGCATCGCGCGCTTCGCCGGCTCCGCCGACCCCTGGATCGTGGCGGTGCGCATGGTGTCGGAGGGCGTCGACATCCCCCGCCTGCGGGTGGGCGTCTGGGCCACCACGACCAGCACCGACCTGTTCTTCCGTCAGGCCGTCGGGCGCTTCGTCCGCTGGACCCGGGGCGTGCCGCGGCAGAAGGCGTACCTCTTCATCCCCGACGACCCCCGGCTGCGCACGTGGGCGATGCAGATCGCCGACGCCCGGCGCCACAGCCTGCGCAAGAAGTCCGAGGACGCCGAGGGCGACGGGCCGGCCATCGACGACGGCACGGCGTTCGACGAGCTGCGCCACGAGGAGGACCGGGGCGAGCAGCTCTCGATGTTCGCCGCCCTGTCCGCCGTCGTGACCGGCGACGCCGAGGAGTCCTCGGTGTTCCACCTCGACGACGACGTGCTGGACCGGCTCGACCGCGACGACGCCGCCGATGCCGCCACGGCCGACGCCGCCCTGGACCTCGCCCTGCCGCCGCTGCCCGGCGCCGCCGTCCCGGTCGGCGCCGACCCGGCCGACGCCGACGTCCCCACGCCGCGCGAGCACAGGCTCGAGTTGCGGGCCCGCAACTCCCGCCTCGTCGCCGAACTCACACGCAAGACCGGGCTCAGCCACGCCCAGGTCAACGGCCAGCTCAACCGCCTGGTCGGCCTGCGCCGCGTCGACGAGGCCACGGTGGCCCAGCTCGGCCGCCGGGCCAGGCAGGCGGAGGAGTGGCTGGCGAAGGCCTAGGCAAGCGCCCCCAGCGCCGCGTCGGCCATCCCCTGCCACCCGGGCCCCATGTCAGAGAGACGAAAGCTTGTCGTAACCTGACGACGAGCGGTGATGGGCCGCTCCCGTGGCGACCTGGTCATGGCTGGC
>DATFOS010000194.1:0-11336 GCA_035265325.1 Acidimicrobiales bacterium | reverse complement strand
CGAACACCCGCAGGTCGGGCAGGAGGGCCAGCTCGCGCTCCAGCCAGGGACGGCAGCGGTCGCGCTCGTCCGGCGTGGGCTTGTTCGCCGGTGGGGCGCAGCGGACCGGCGCGGTGATCCACAACCCGCGCAGCGCCAGCCCGTCGCCCCGGTGGACCGACGTGGGCTGGTTGGCGAACCCGGTGCGGTGCAGGGCGGCGTAGAGGAACTCGCCGGAGCGGTCGCCCGTGAACATCCGGCCCGTGCGGTTGGCGCCGTGCGCCGCCGGGGCCAGCCCGACGAGGCACACCCGGGCCGCAGGGTCCCCGAAGCCGGGCACGGGCCGGCCCCAGTACTCCTCGTCCCGGTAGGCGGCCCGCTTCTCGGCCGCCACCTGCTCGCGCCACGCCACCAGCCGGGGGCAGGCCCGGCACGCCGTCACCTCGGCCTCCAGGGCCACCAGGGCGGCGGCCTGGCCGGCGTCGGGGCCTCGGGCGGCGTGCACGGGGCCCGACGATAGGTTGGGGCCGTGCCCCGAGCCGACACCGACGACGGCAAGGGCCCTGACCAACCGGCCACCGACGGCCCGACCGCCACCGCCCCGACCGTCGTCCTCCTGGTACGCCACGGGACCACGACCACGACGGGCAAGGAGCTCCCCGGCCGTTCACCGGGGCTGCACCTGGCCGACAGCGGGGCCCGGCAGGCCGAGGACGTGGCCCGCCGCATCGTGGCCCTCACCGCCCCCCGCCAGGACGAGCCGAAACCGAACGGCGACGCCCCGGCGCCCGCCGACGAGGCGAGCCCCGACGCAGGTGACGTCGACCCGGACGCCGGCGACCGGGCCGCGCCCGGCGAGGCCACGCCGGGGCCGCCCGGCGGCGAGCACGCGGCACCCGGGCACGAGGGCGTCGCCGCGGTGTACGCCTCCCCGCTCGACCGCACCCGCGAGACGGCAGCGCCCATCGCCGCCGCCGTCGGCTGCGAGGTCGTCGTCGACGACGGCCTCATCGAGCTCGACGTGGGCGACTGGACCGGCATCCTCCTGGCCGACGCGGCCAAGCGGCCCGAATGGCGGACGATCCAGCGTTACCCCAGCGGCTTCACGTTCCCCGGTGGCGAGTCGTTCGTGGCGATGCAGGCCCGCATGGTCGCCACGCTCGACGCCTACCGCCGCCGCCACCCCGGCCAGACGATCGTGGCGGTGTCGCACGCGGACCCCATCCGGGCGCTGGTGGCACATGCCATGGGCACCCACCTCGACCTGTTCCAGCGGGTCGTCGTGTCCCCCTGCTCGCTGACGGCCATCGCCCTCGGCGACGGCGGGCCGATGGTGCTGACCGTCAACGCGACGGGCGACCCGGGCCCCCTGGTGCCGTCGTGACGACCTCGGGCGACTCGTTCGACTTCCCGCAGGCCGAGGTGTTCTGGCCCGGCGCCGAGGGCAAGCCGGGCTCGCGCGTCTTCTTCCTGGCCGGCGGCGTCGGGGACGAGATGGTGTACCTCCGCTGCGAGAAGCAGCAGGTGGCGGCGCTGGGCGAGTACCTGCTGGCCCTGCTCGAAGACCTCTCCCCCGACGTCGAGCCGGCCACCGACCTCGGCGACGTGACGCCGCTGCCGTTCCGATGGGACGTCGGCGAGATCGGCGTGGCCTACGACGAGCCGGGCGACCGGATCGTGGTCGTCCTCAAGGAGCTGGTCGGCGAGGACGACAAGCCCGCCACCGCCCGCTTCGGCTTCACCCGGGCCCGCGCCAAGGCGTTCGCCCGCTTCGCCCTGCAGCTCGTGTCGCGGGGCCGGCCCGACTGCCGGTACTGCGGCATGCCGGTCGACCCCGAGGGCCACGTGTGCCCGCGGATGAACTGAGCGACTGCGCCGCCACGGCGGGCGACCCGGCCCTCGACGCAGCCACGGTTCTGGCGGCGTTGAAGGAGGGCGACGTCGAGGTCCTCGGCCGCATGCCGTGGAGCTCGAACACGACCCTGCTCGTGAACGTCACCCACGACGGCGTGGCCCTGCGGGCGGTCTACAAGCCCCGCCGGGGTGAACGGCCCCTGTGGGACTTCCCGGCGGGCCTGGACCGCCGTGAGGTGGCCTCCTACCAGCTCTCGGACTGGCTGGGGTGGGGCCTGGTGCCCGAGACGGTCCTGCGCCACGACGGGCTGCCGTTCGGGGCCGGCTCGCTCCAGCGGTTCGTGCCCTTCGACGTCGAGCAGCACTATTTCACGCTGCTCGAGGACGAGTCGCGCCACGACGCGTTGCGCACGATCTGCGTCTTCGACCTCGTCGCCAACAGCGCCGACCGCAAGGGCGGCCACTGCCTGGCGGCGTACGACGGGGCGATCTACGCCATCGACAACGGCCTCACCTTCCACGAGGAGCTGAAGCTGCGGACGGTCCTGTGGGACTTCGGCGGCCAGCCCGTCCCGCAGACGCTGCTCGACGACGTGACGCGCCTGGTGGACGAGGGGGCGCCGCCGGCGCTGGCCGAGCTGGTCTCGTCCGCCGAGTGTGCGGCCATGCTGCGGCGGTCGGCCGCCCTGCTGCGCGCCGGGCGGTTCCCCGTCGACGAGACAGGCCGCCGCTTCCCCTGGCCGCTGGTCTGACCGAGCGGGCCGCACCGCGCCGCACCGGGCACCGGTGACCTAAGCGCTGATCTCCTGCGCCTCGCGGGAGGACAGCCAGTGCTCGAACTGGGCCGACGGCACCGGCGGGCACACGTAGAAGCCCTGGGCCAGGTCGCAGCCCAGCGTGGCCAGGAGCTCGAGCCCGGCGCTCGACTCGACGCCCTCGGCGACGGTCACCAGGCCCAGGTCGCGGCCGAGGGCGAGGACCGAGCGGGCGATGGCCCGGTCGCTCTCCTCCTCGGTCATGCGGGCGATGAAGGACCGGTCGATCTTGATCTCGCCGATCGGTAGCCGCCGCAGGTGGGCCAGGGAGGAGTAGCCGGTGCCGAAGTCGTCGCACGACAGGCACACGCCCAGCTCGGCGAGGCCCTCGAGCACCGCGACCGAACGCTGCGAGTCGCTCATGACCATCGACTCGGTCAGCTCCAGCGTCAGCGCGTGCGGCGGGACGCCGACCTCCTCGACCAGCGAGGCCACGTCGTCGACGAGGTTGAGGTCGAGCAGGTTGCGGGCAGACAGGTTGACGGCGACCGACATGTCCATGCCGCGGTCGCGCCACGACTTGCACTCGGCCAGCGACCGGCGCATGACCACCATGGTCAGGTTGCGGATGTCGCCGGTGTGCTCGGCCACGGCGATGAACTCGGACGGGCGGACCCGGCCCAGCCGCGGATGGTCCCACCGGACGAGCGCCTCGGCGCCCTTGACCAGGCCGGTCTCGACCTCGACCTTGGGCTGGAAGCAGACGTCGAGCTCGTCGCTGTCGATGGCCTCGCGCAGCTCGGCGCCGAGCGCCAGGCGCCGCGGGGTGGCCGGGTCGTGCATCGGGTCGTACAGCTCCCACCCGCTGCGGAGGCGCCGGGACGTCTCGCGGGCGATGTGGGTGCGCTGGATCAGCGACGGCACGTCGACGGCGTGCATCGGGTAGACGGCCACGCCGATGTTGAGGGCCAGGGCCAGGAGGACGCCCTCGACCTGGAACGGCGGGTCGAACCCGACGATCAGCAGGCGGGCGGCGCCGACGGCGTCCTCGACGCCGTCGACGTCGCGCAGGATGGCGGCGAACTCGTTGGGGCCGATGCGGCACAGCTCGGCCGACTCGGGCAGCAGGCCGCGGATGCGCCGGCAGGCCTGGACCAGCAGGGCGTCGGTGCTGGCGTGGCCGAAGGCGTCGCTGACCTGCGAGAACTCGTCGAGGTCGATGACCAGCAGGCCGATGCGGTTGCGAACGCCGTCGACGCCGACCACGGCCTCGTCGAGCAGCTCCTCCAGCCGGGCCCGGTTGGGGAGGTTGGTGAGCGCGTCGTGCATGGCCTGGTGCGCCCGGGTCTCCATCTCGCGGCGGAGCTGTGCGAACAGGGCGCCGTTCTCGAGCGCCATCGACGAGTGGTCGGCCAGCGCCCCGAGCAGGGCGGCCTCGTGGTCGCCGAAGCCGAGGCTGGACCGCTTGGCCGTGCGGCCCACGAGGAGGGCGCCGCTGACCTGGCCGGCGGCATTGGTGAGCGGGGCGGCGAGCGCTCGCCCCGGCGAGAGGCTGGCGAGCCACGCCGGCGTGGCGGGGTCGTCGGCCGGGACCGTGCGGGCAGCCTTGCCGGGCAGCAGGGCGTCGATGTCGGTGGCGAACTCGTCGCCGGTGACCTCGGTCGTCTCGAGCCCGTCGGGCGTGAGGACGATGCGGGTGGCGCCCTCGGCCTCGTCGGTGATCGGCCCGAGCAGGAGCACGGCGCTGTCGGCGTCGAGGAGCGAGCGGCTGCGCTCGAGGACCGAGCCGGCGATCTCGGCCAGGTGCACCGAGCGCACGACCGAGGTGGAGAAGGAGTGGACGACCTCGAGCCGGCGGTGGCGCTCGGCGAGGCGGGTGTAGACGCGGTTGGACCACACGCAGGCGACCACGACGGCGCCGACGAGGACGCCGAGGTGCGGGACCTGCCACACGAGCAGCGCCAGGGCGAGGCCGAGGGCGCCGTCGAGGACGGCGGCCGCGCTGACCGACGCCAGGACCTGGCGAGCGGCGCGGGCCCGGGGCCAGCCGCCGGCCATCACGGCGAACACGACGGCGGCCACCGCCACGACGTGCGAGGCGACGAGGGCGGTGAGCAGGGCGGCCACGCCCCGCCAGCCGATCGGCGTGGCGTCGCCGAGGAGGGCGGAGAACACGGCCACGGCCACGGCCGTCTGGACGGCCGTGATGACGAGCTCGAAGGCCACCTCGGCGAGGCGGCGGCGCATGACCAGCAGCACGACGGCCACGCCGACGAGCCGGGCCACGACCAGCGCGGCGGGCTCGACGTAGACGAGCCCGATGGCGAGGGGGACCTCGGCCAGGGCGAACCCGTAGAACTGTGCCTGCCGGCGCACGACCCGCAGCGCCAGGACCTCGCACAGGGCGAAGGCGAGCGCAAGCCAGTACGCGGGCACGTCGAGCGGGACGCCCTGCAGCGAACCACTCCCCGTGAGAGCCAACCCGAGCAGTACCGCTCCTCCCGCAACCACCCAAAGGGCTCCGAAGATCACCCCGACGTCATGGCGGGGTGCGATTCGCGCCGACAATTCCGCCTCCATGACGCCGGTGGTCCCCGCCCCAGGAACCCAACACCATGGAGCGGAACCGGGTCAAGGGATGGGGCGAGGAAACCGGTGATTTTCCTTTCCAACCGGCACAAAACGCCTCGAACTCCGTTCGTAACGGCGTCAAATCGTGCGAACGCAGTTCGCCGTTCTGTTCATTCACCCTGAAGCGCTTGCGGCGAGCCCGAGGACACGGTCGAGGTAGGGGTTACCGAACGTCCCCTCGGGGTCGAGGGTGCGTCGGACCTGCTGGAAGTCGGCCCAACGCGGATAGCGGGCGACGAGCGACTCCGCGCGTTGGAAGTGCATCTTGCCCCAGTGCGGCCGCCCGCCGTAGTCCGCCATGATCGCCTCGACACCCGAGAAGTACGCGTCGTACGGCGTTCCCCTATACACGTGGACGGCGATATACCCCGTCTCCCGTCCGTGGGCCGTCGACAGCCAGATGTCGTCGGCGGCCGCCACGCGGACCTCCACGGGGAAGCTGATGGGCACCCCGATCTGATCGACGAGTTTCCGAACACGATTCAACGCCTCGGGGAGGGCCTCGCGTGGTACGGCGTACTCCATCTCCCAGAATCGCACCATGCGTGGGCTCGTGAACACACGGTCCGAACGATCCACGTAGTCCAGGCGGCCCGTGGAGGGGATGATCTTGGCCAGCCGCGGGATCAGCGCGGGCCGCCGGCGCCCCACGCGGCACAGCGCCCCGAACGCCACGTTCTGCAGGGCGACGTCGTCGACCCACTCCCGCCAGGCGGGACGGGGTCGGGCGGCGGCGTCGGTCCGCTCGTTGCGCTTGGTGAGCGCCCAGCGGGTGTGGGGCACCCAGTAGAACTCGAAGTGGTCGTTGGCCCCGACCAGGTCGTCGAGGTCGCGCAGCACGTCGTCGACCGGCACGGGCTCCTCGACGGCGTGGAGCCGGAATGCCGGTGGGCACGCCAGCGTCACCGTCGACACCACGCCGAGGGCGCCGAGGCCCACCCGGGCGGCGTCGAACGTGTCCCGGTCGCGTTCGGCCGACAGGTCCAGCACCGAGCCGTCGGCCGTCACGAGCCGCATCGCGGTGATCTGCGTCGACAGGCTGCCGAAGCGCAGGCCGGTCCCGTGGGTGCCCGTCTGGGTGGCCCCCGAGATCGACTGGCGGTCGATGTCGCCCATGTTCTCCAGCGCAAGGCCACGGGCGTCCAGTTCGTCGGACAGCCGGTGCAGCTTGATCCCCGCCTCGACCGTCACCTGGGCCGGGCGGTCGGCGGTGGCCGGCTCGACGCCGAGGACCTGGCCGTAGCCCGACATGTCGACGAGGACGCCGTCGGTGCAGGCGATCGAGGTGAAGGAGTGGCCGGCGCCGACCGCCTTGACCCGCTGGCCGGCGGCCGCGGCGGCCTTCACGAGGTCGACCAGCTCGGCCTCGGACGTCGGACGGGCGATACGGGCCGGGGCGCAGGCCTGGTTACCGCCCCAATTGGTCCAGCTGGACCGCTCGGCGAGCTTCATGCCTTACACCGTACGACCCGGCGCCCCCCGGATGCCCGGGGAGTGCCCCGGCGGGCCCGGCGGGCGGATCGTCGGCTCCCGCCGGCCGCGCGCGGGTAATAACGGCGCTGTGAAGTGGCGTCGCACAGACAGCTCGCACCTCGACGACCAGCGGGGGAGGTCCCGGGGCGGCCTCGGCATCCCCATCGCCGGCGGGGGCGGCATCATCGGCATCATCGTCCTGTTGCTCGCGACCGTCCTCGGGGGCGGCGGAGGCGGGGGCGGCGGGGGGATGGGTGACATCCTCGACCAGCTGCCCAACGCCGTGCAGGCCCCCGACGCGGGCGGCGGCAGCCAGGCCAACCAGGAGGAGGCCGAGTTCGTCGAGTTCCTCACCGAGGACGTGCAGGCCGTGTGGGCGGACATCTTCGCCGAGCGGGGCCAGCAGTACAGCTACGCGACCACCAACCTGTTCAGCGGGCAGGTCAACACCGGCTGCGGGGCCGCCACCTCGGCGGTCGGGCCCTTCTACTGCCCGGCCGACAGCGAGGTGTACATCGACCTCGACTTCTTCCGCGAGCTGGCCAACCGGTTCGACGCCCCCGGCGACTTCGCCCAGGCCTACGTGATCGCCCACGAGATGGGCCACCACGTCCAGAACCTGGAGGGGACCAGCGAGGCGGTCCGGGCGCAGGAGCAGGCCGCAGGCTCCGAGGAGGCCGCCAACCAGTGGTCGGTCCTGCTCGAGCTCCAGGCCGACTGCTACGCCGGCGTCTGGGCCAACTCGGTGAACGTCCGGGGCCAGGAGGAGGGCAGCGACGTCGCCCTCGAGGACGGTGACATCGAGGAGGGCCTGGCCGCGGCCGAGGCCGTCGGCGACGACCGCATCCAGGAGCAGTCCGGCGTGGACGTCAACCCCGAGACCTGGACGCACGGCTCGTCCGAGCAGCGCCGGACGTGGTTCGACCGGGGCTTCGACACGGGCGACCCCGCCCAGTGCGACACCTTCGAGGGCCGGCTCTGACGCCACGCCCACGCGGCGATGCCGGGCCCGGAGGCCCGGCATCGCTCGTGAACGTGGCGACTGGCGGAGGTATCAGCGGCTGCTGAGCGCCTCGAGCAGCTTGGGCAGGACCTTGTGGACGTCGCCCACGATGCCGAGGTCGGCCACCGAGAAGATGGGGGCCTCGGGGTCCTTGTTGATGGCGATGATGTTCTTCGAGCCCTTCATGCCCACCAGGTGCTGGGTGGCGCCCGAGATGCCGGCGGCGATGTACACGTTCGGCTTCACGACCTTGCCGGTCTGGCCGACCTGGTAGCTGTAGGGCACCCAGCCGGCGTCGACGATGGCCCGCGAGGCGCCCGGGGCGGCCTTGAGGGCCTTCGCCAGGTCTTCGATCACCTGGTACTTCTCGGCGTCACCCATGCCCCGCCCGCCCGAGACGACCACCTCGGCCTCGTCGAGCTTCGGGCCGCTCGACTCCTCGACGTGCCGGTTGACGACCTTGGCGTGGCCGCCGTCGGGGACCTCGATCGAGGCCACCTCGGCGGCGCCGCCGCCGGTGGACTCGGCGGGGAACGACTTCGGCCGGAACAGGGCGATGTACGGGCCCCCCACCGTGAAGCGGGACTTGACCAGCTTGGTGCCGCCGAAGACCGGCGCGGTCACGACGATGTCGTCCCCGTCGACGGCCACGTCGGTGTTGTTGGTCAGCACCGGCCTGTCGAGCGCCACCGACAGGCGGGCGGCGATGTCGCGCCCGTCGTAGGTGGTGCCGACCATCAGCAGGTCGGGGGCGTTGCCGTCCTGGACCTGCTTGGCGATGGCCGAGGCCACGGGGACGCCGGGCAGGCTGCCCGACAGGTCGCCGGTGGCGTAGACCTTCGTGGCGCCGTGGGCGCCGACGACCTCGGCGACGTGCGCGCCGTCGCCGCCGTAGACGACCTCGACGGTGCCGGCCAGCTCACGGGCCTTGCCCAGCAGCTCGAGGGTGATGGGGGCAACCGTGCCGTCGAGGGCTTCGGCGAGCACCCAGATGCGATCGAGAGCCATGCGTCTCGTCTCCTTCGTTCCGTCGCTCGCCGACTCAGATGACCTTGAGGTTCTCGAGGTAGGCGACGATGCGGGCGAAACCCTCGCCGTCGTCCTCGATGATCTCGCCGGCCTCGCGGGCCGGGGCTTCCTCGACGGCCACGATCTCCTGGCCGGCGCCGGCGGAGCCGACCGAACCGGCGTCGATGCCGAGGTCGGCCAGCTTGAGCTGGTCGACCGGCTTGGACTTGGCGGCCATGATCCCCTTGAAGCTGGGGTAGCGCGGCTCGACCACGCCCGCCGTCACCGAGACGAGCGCGGGCAGCGGCGACTCGACCTCGTCGTAGCCGGCCTCGGTCTGGCGCTGGACCTTGACGGTCCCGTCGGCCAGCTCGACCTCCTTGGCGAAGGTCACCGAGGGGAGGCCGAGGAGGGCGGCCACCTGCTCCGGGACGGTGCCCGTGTAGCCGTCGCTCGACTCCGTGGCGGCGAGCACCAGGTCGGGCTCGGCCCGCTTGATGGCGGCGGCCAGCACCTTGGCGGTGTCGAGGGCGCCGGCGCCGGAGAGCGCGTCGTCGGACACCAGGATCGCCTTGGCGGCACCCATGGCGAGGGCGGTGCGGAGACCCCCGACCTCGTTGTCGGGAGCCATCGACACGAGGGTGACGTCACCACCGCCCGCCTTGTCGACAAGCTGGAGAGCCATCTCGACGCCGTAGCTGTCGGACTCGTCGAGGATCAGCTTGCCGCTGCGATCGAGGGTGTTGTCGGCCTCGAGCTTCCCCGGCTCCGCAGGGTCCGGGATCTGCTTCACGCATACGACCACGTTCATGGCGCTCATGCTGCCGTGTGATGCGAGACGGTCCAAATCGTCTCGTTATTTCCCCTGGTCGTGCGCCCGGCCACAAGCTACCGAGGAGTAACTTCCAGGCCGCGGTAGCGTCCGGCGCCGATGAGGGTCCTGCTGCTGGTGAACTCGTCCGCCTCGTCGGTCACACCGCGCAGCCGGGTCGTCATCGGCAAGGCGATCTCCGCCGACCACGACGTCACCGTGGCCGAGACCAGCCGCCGGGGCCACGCCGCCCGCCTGGCGCAGGGCGCGGCCGCCGACGGGACCGACGTGGTGATCGTGCTCGGCGGTGACGGCACGCTCAACGAGGCCGCCAACGGCCTGGCCGGGACGGACACGGCGCTCGCCCCGCTGCCCGGCGGCTCCACGAACGTCTTCGCCCGGACGATCGGCCTGCCCAACGACCCGATCGAGGCGACCGGGGTGCTGCTCGACGCCCTGTCCCGGCGGTCGATCCGGCGGGTCGGGCTCGGGTCGGTGAACGGGCGCTACTTCCTGTTCCACACCGGCGTGGGCTTCGACGCCGCCGTGGTCGAGCAGGTCGAGAGGCGGGCGGGGCTCAAGCGCTACGCCGGGCACCCGCTGTTCGTCTACGCCGGCCTCGACACCTGGATCCGCCACTACGACCGCTCCCGGCCCCGCTTCGCCGTGCACCACACCGACGGGACCGTGGTCGACGACGCCTACCTGACGATCGTCCTCAACACGAACCCGTACACCTACCTGGGCGACCGGCCCCTGTCGCTGGCCCCGGAAGCGACGCTCGACCGCGGCCTGGCGTCGATCACGGTGCGAACGATGGCGTTCGCCCGCACGATGCGGATCATCGCCTCGGCGCTGGGCAGCGGCCGCCTCCTCCGGCGCAGCCGGTGGGTAGACCACCGCGTCGACCTCGACGGGCTGACGATCCGGGCCTACGGGCCTGTGCCCTACCAAGTGGACGGCGACCACCTGGGCGACGCCGACGTGCTCGAGTTCCGCCACGCCGAGGCGGTCCTCGACCTGGTCCTCCCCTAGGAGGCCACCTCGGAGGCTGCCGGGCCCCGGCCGAGGGCCGCCAGCGCGGCGGCCACGTCGTTGGTGACCACGGCGTCGACGCCGGCGTCGGCCAGCCAGCGGATGCGGTCGGGCAGGTCGCAGGTCCACGTGTTGACCGCCAGGCCGTGGGCGTGGGCGGCGGCCACCACCTCGGCGTCGACCGCGCTGTGGTGGGGATGGACGGCGCTGTGGCCGCGCTCGGCCACGCGGGCCAGGTCCTTGTCGACGTCGCCGAAGCCGAGCGTCAACCAGGCCGTGGCCAGGCCCGGCGCCAGGGCGCGGGCCCGGTCGACCGTCGGCAGGTCGAAGCACGACACCAGGAAGGCTCCCTGCTCGGTGGCGGGCCGGGCCAGCAGGACCGCCACGACGGCGTCGGCGATGGCGAGGTCGGCGTCGTAGTCGCCGTCCGACGGCCAGTTCTTGATCTCGACGTTCACGACACGGAGGCCGGCGCAGGCGTCGAGGGCCGCCGACAGCTCGCACAGCGTCTCGGGCCAGTCGCGGCGGTCGAGGCCGAACAGCACGCGCCCGTCCGGCAGGACCTCGTCGTGGCTGACCGCGAGGTGGCCGCCGGTGCTACGGCGGACGTCGAGCTCGACGCCGTCGGCGCCCAGTTCGACCGCCCTCCGAAATGCCTCGATCGTGTTCTCCGGTGCCACCGCGGCGGCACCGCGATGGCCGATCACCTGCGTCAACTTCCCGACTCCTCATTCCGTTGCACTAACCGCCGCGAAATAAACCCTTGCGAATTTGACGTCTGTCCAGT
>DATFOS010000193.1:0-18298 GCA_035265325.1 Acidimicrobiales bacterium | reverse complement strand
GGTGGCTCGACGACCCGTTCCCTCCCGCCGTACCCGGAGGACGACACGGCCAACGGCTGATCGCCTCGCCCCTGCGGGCCCCGTCCGCCGGGCCCCGCCGGTCGTTCATCGCTCGTCGTCGGTGGCGCTCCCCCGGGGGCGCCAGGGGCGCGTCCGGGGCCGTTCGTACACGGACGAGTGGTCGCCTTGTCCGAAGCGGCACCATCTGCGTGGGTCGCCTGATCGCGGACGCCACCACCGGCCAGCCGCGCAACTCGGGCGAAGCGCGGGCGACAGCACGCCTGTGTGATCCCGCCGGAGGCGGCGATCACACTCCACCACACACAGGCCGGCATCCACCCGACGAGCGAGCGGCTACCTGATCGGCTCCAGCCGCTCCATCCCCGTGTCCTCGTCCTCCTCGAGCCGCCATCCCAACCGCAGCGCCAGCAACGGATGCCCCTCGTCCGGGCCACTGGCGATGAGCTCGTCGCCCGCCCGAAGCTCGACGTGACCCCGTGGCCGGTACAGGTACCGCCCACCCCGGCGGACCGCCAGGACGTGGAACCCCGGGTCGACGTCGAGCTGCAGCTCGGCCAGGCGGGCGCCCTCGGCCGGCGACCCCTCGGCGACCGGGACCCGCACCACCACCTCGTCGCTCTCGCCGAGGGCGATGGCGAGGATCGGGTGCATCTCCTCGCGCTTCTCCACGAGCCAGACCATCTGCTGGGCGGCGTCGCCGAGGTCCTCGGCCGCCTGGGCGACGCGCAACAGGCCCCGCAGCGGCGACGGGTCGACGTTCGCCGACCCTGCCCGCAGGACCCACACCTCGAGGCGGTCCTTCATCTCGTCCAGGCGGTCCTCGAGGTGGCGGACCTCGGCGGCCAGGCCGAGGTCGCGCAGCACGAGCGCCGAGTAGGCCAGCCCGACCGCAGTCTCGGACACGTTCTTCATCTCGACCAGCACGTCGATGGCCCGGTCGAGGTCGGTGAGCTGGGCGTCCTCGGGGAACTGCGGCGGCTCCCACGCGGGGGCCGCGGCCAGCTCGCGCAGCCGGGGGATGCCGGCGGGCGACCCACGCAGGAACAGGACGTCCGACGGCATGAGGATCTCCTCGCCCTCGACGTCGGTGATCCAGTCCCGGTCGCGGCGGATGGCCACGATCCGCATGCCGGTCTGCACCGGCAGCTCGAGGTCGGCCAGAGGCCGGCGGGCGAGGTGGGACCCGTCCCGCACGAGCACCCGGTGGGACACCTCGTCGGCGGCGGACAGGTCGGCCACCAGCTCCCGGGGGATGCCGAGCCGGTGGGTCACGATGCGGGCGATGTCGACGGCCGAGTTGGCGATGCGCTCGATCGCCGAGATGACCCCGAGGACCGAGGCCATGGCGTCCGCCTCGCGGGGCCCACGGGCCGCCAGCACGCACACCGACCGCATGCCGTGGACGAGCGCTTCCATGCGCTCCTCCAGCTCGCTCACCTCCTCGGCCATGTCGGGGTCGCCGAAGTAGAGGGCGGCATAGGCCAGGTCGACCATCAGCTCCGAGAGGTCCTTGCCTTCGGAGAGCATCTCACGGAGGTTGCGTCTGTCGTCCATGCGCTGGGCCATCACGATAGGCGAGGCGCACGGGCGCGGCGCTCGGCCGACTCCTCGGTGCCCGACGACCGTGCCGTTCCGTAGGACCGGGCCTCCGGCGGCCGGACCGGCCCGGACCGGCGCAGCCGCCGGCCGCTCGGGGTCGGACGCGGGCGGGGAGCGTCCGGCGGGGGGTGGCCTCACGAGCCAGCGGACGGATTCGCCGGGGGCCCGGCTCCAGAGCCTCGCTCGCTGAGGTCCCGGAGGGTGATCACGACCGTGAGCGGCCCAGGCAGCAGGTGATCAGGCCAGGCCGAGGAGGGCGATCGCCCAGACGAGCGTGAAGGCGCCGACGAAGTCGACCGAGGAGCTCACCACGGGGATGCCGTAGGTGTCGGGGTCGACGCCGGTCCGGTAGGCCGCGATCGTGCCGTAGTAGGCGACCGTCACGACGAAGGCCATGGCCAGCGCCCCGCCCATGAGCGACGCGAGGACCATCGGGCCGAGGCCGGGACTCTCCTGGCCGAGGGCGCGGGCGAGGGCGTGCGCGCCGACCCCGTTGGCCAGGTAGACCGGCAGGGCCAGGAGGAACGTGAGGGCGATGTCGCGGCGGGCCTCGCGGTTCGGACTGGCGGTTGGGTCCACGAGGCCGAGGAACAGCTTGGACGACAGGCGCCCGGACAGGATCCCGCCCAGCGCCCCGGCGCTCGACAGGTGGGCGGGCACGAGGACAAGCAGGGCGGGCAGGGCCGCGAACCGCTCGAACGAGGTCTCCAGCGCCACACCGGCCCCGGCGCTCACGCACCCGGCGACGACCAGCACGGGGACGGACTCGTGGACGATCCGGCGCAGGCCCTCGGACGACGTCCGCCAGCCCCGCACCAGCCCGAACACCGACAGGACGACGAGGACGGCCCCGATTGCCGTGCTCACGATCCCCCTCCCCAGCAACAGCGTCGACAGGTACAGGGCGGGCAGGGTGAGTACGTCGCCGAGCGTGGAGACGAGCGGCGCGGTCACATTGTCGAGGTCCCACCCGGCGCGTACGGCCGCCGCGGTCAGGCCGAGCGAGGCGGCGAGGACGACGAACGACCCGAGGATCCCGCCCAGGATCGACACCGTCGCCATCGACAGGAGGCCGATCGACCCCTCGAGCCCCAAGGCGAGGGCGATGGACTTGGCGATGACGGCCAGCGCCAGGGACACCGCCATCGTGAGCAGCATCGAGGCGAGGACGTTCTGCCCGAGCACCGCCTCGCGGCGCAGCGACCAGCGGAACGTACCGGCGTGGATCGCCGTCGACAGCCGGTTGCCGAAGGATCCGAAGATGTTCCCCCGCAGGCCGATGGCGGCCGGGACCAGGACGAGGAGGCCCGGGTACCGCTCGAACGTCCCCGTGAGGGCGCCGAGGAAGGCACCCGCCACGAGGCTCGTCGTCGAGTTGAGGGCGAGCGCGACGAAGCTCTGCCGGACGCCGGCGACGTCCGGCCCCAGGAGTGCGCGCAGTCGCGCCACCAGCGTCGGGTGCCATCGCATCGGTTGGGGGTTCGGCCCGATCGGCCGTTTCGGTTGCGCCCGGTCGGCCGCGCCGCTCGGGAACGGCGACGGACGGCGGCCCGGTGCCGTGTGCCCGGCCGACGCCGTCCGGAGTCACCCGAGGGGCTGCGCCACCCGGGAGAGCTGCGCCAGTCTGCAACACTCGCCCGATGGCGCCTGACATCGCCGGGGATCCGGACGCCGCCCCCGTTCCCGCCACGCCCCGCCGTGGCCATGGCCCGACCGAACGTGGCCACGGGGGTCCCGAACCGGTCGCCGGACGGGCGGCCCGGGTGGGCCGGGTTCGCCGCCCGGCCGCCGGGCGGAGCCGCCTCCTGAGGCGCGCGGCCGCCGGACGGGCCCGTCGGACCGGGCGGCGAGTGGCCGGACGCGGCGTGGCCGCCGGGCTGGCCGCTTTGCTGCTCGTGGCCGCGTGCGCGGACGACGGACGGGCGCTGGCCGAGCCCGGGCCCGACCAGACGACCACGACCGACCCGACCGGCGTCGGCGCCGGCGGCACCGCCGACTCGTCGGGCACGACGGCGGCCGTGAACCTCAGCAGCCCCAGCGTCGGCGACGGCCAGGAGATCCCGGCCGAGTTCACGTGTACCGGCGGCAACATCACGCCGGCGCTGACGTGGTCCAACATCCCGATGGGCACCGCCGAGCTGGCGATCGTGCTGCGCAACGTCGACGACGGCGGCTTCCTGCACTGGATCGTGGCGAACCTGCCGGCCCAGTCAGGCGGCGTCGCCGAGGGGACCGTGCCCGCCGAGGCGGTCCAGGCGCTCAACGAAACCGGCACCACGGGCTACGCCGGCCCGTGCCCCGAGGGTTCCACCGAGCACTACGAGTTCACGCTGTATGCGCTGGCCCAGCCCATCGGCCTCGCCCCGGACACCCCGGCCCGCCAGGCCCTGGAGCAGATCGAGTCGGCCTCCCAGGTCGCCTCGGCCGTCCTCAGCGTCACCGCCAGCCCCTGACACCAGGCTCCTGGTAGCCGGGGCCTCGGCCCAGCGCCGTGGCCCCGCCCCTCGACGTCTGGCCAGGCCCAGGCCGAGTGCCGCCGCCGTCGACCGGTGAGCGGCGCCTACGCGCCTCACCACGACACGTCCGGCTTTCGCTGACCCAACCCCGGCCCGAGCGGGTGGGAGGCGGCGCCGCAGGCGTGGGGGCCGCACACGCCGCCGGGTTGGGGCCGGCGGCGCGGTTCACGGGTTAGCGGTGCGCGGGCGGATCGTCGTCGTCGTCCGCCTCGGCCTCGCGGCGGAGCTCCTCCTCCAGCTCGGCGAGGATGTCGTCGGCGTCGTGGTCGGACGTGTCGCCGACGTCGGCGGCCGGCGCGGCGTCGCCGTTCGTCGGGGGCGGCGTCACCTCGGGCTGCACGACCTCCGGCTCGACGACAGGCGTGGTGTCGGCCTCGACGGTCCCGCCGGGCGCCGGCTCGCTGCGGCGGCCACGGCGGCGCAGGCCGCCACGCGAGCGGCCGTTCGTCGGGCGGTCCTCGACCGGCTCGTCGGGGATCGTGGGCTCATCCACCACCTCGGCGTCGACGACGTCGGCCTCGAGCACATCAGGTGCGGCGTCCTTGACGCCGGTCTCGGGGTCGTAGACGTCGCCGTCCTCGTAGGTCTCGGCGGGCTCGTCGTCGGTGGGCGCCGGGGCGGCCGCCCGGCGCGAGCGTGACCCCGACCGCCGGCTGCGAGTGCTGGGGGCCGGCGGAACGGCCTCGGGCTCGTCGTCGATGTCGACGTCGTCGTCGACCTCGTCGACGTCGATGGCGCCCCGCCGCCCGGCACCGCGCCCCTGGCGGGGCTGGGTCGGGCGGGTCGGCATCTCGAGCTTGCGGACCTGGAAGCTGGCGACCGCCAGGGCGATCAGCGCCGGCATGTAGTAGAAGCCGAACGTCCCGGTCAGCACCACCACGCCGGCCAGGCCGAGCAGGGCGAAGGTGAGGAGGCGGCCGCGCTGCTCCCAGCGGCGGGACAGGACGAACACGACGGCCACGACCAGCAGCGGGACCGCCATGAGGGCGACGACGCCGGCGCCGTAGTAGCTGACGACGTTCTCGCTCTCGTCGACGACGGGCCCGTCGGTGAGGGCGGCCCGGGCCTCCATCGCCACGCCGCTGAAGGTTGCCGGGAGCGCTTCGCCCCGGTCGTCGACCGGGATGTCGGTGTTGAGCAGCAGGACGAAGGCCGCCAGCGCCAGGCCCAGGGCGACGATCAGCGCCAGGTCGCCCGGTCGGCGACCGCCCCTGCCGAGGAGAGTACGCCCCCGGGCGGCGCCACTCCCCGCGGCACCGGATGCCGTGCTCGTGGTGGTGGCCGAGGTGCTCGACGAGGCCGGCCGGGTGGTGGCCACGCCGGCGTTCTGGCGGCGGGCGGCGAGGGCGTCGCGTTGGGCTCGGTTACGGGCAGCTCGGCGCTGTTTCGAGGTCTGGCGCTTGTCGGGCACAACGCAACGCTACGTGGCCGGCGACCCCTGCATCGACCGGGCTCGCGTTCGCCTTTGCAGCACGTGAACGGCGCTGTCAACGGGCCCCACCCGCTCAGCCGAGACTGCCCACGGGCGGCGTTCCCGACGCCGCTGTCCGGCGCCGTCGACGCCGGTCGAGCGCGACGTCACCCGCCTTGCTCCCGGGCCGGGCGAACGGGCCAGCCGGCGGTGTCGAACAGGGCGTCGCGTGCCCGGGAGCGGCGCTGCGCCCGTCATCGATGCCTGGCGGGAACTCGCGCTCCCGACGGCCGCCGGCACGCAGGCTCTGATGGGCTGGACGAAATCTCCTTAAGGGAGCAGGGCGTGGAAGGCCGCCCGAGCCGGGACCCGAGGGAACGCATGTGCTCGCCCCGCCGAGCGAGCGGGGACCACCAGCGAGACCGCTCGCCCGGCTGCCGGGTCGCCGGGCGGTGCGACGACGCGGCCGCTTCGCTGGGTCGCGGACGTCGACGCCCCCGTCCTGCGAGGCTGGCGGCATGGCCGGTGCCGTTCGTGCCCTCGCCGAAGGGACGGCGTGGGCCGTCGGCGGGGTGCTGGCGTGGACGCTGGCGGAGTACCTCCTGCACCGGTTCGACATGCACGGCCGGCGCAGTCGCGGCACCACCAGTCGTGAGCACCGGCGTCACCACGCCGCGGTGGACGTCCCCGTGATCACCGCCGGGACGTGGGTCGGCCCCGCCCTCGCGTCGGTGTTCCTGGCGTGGGCCGTCCACCCGGCCGCCGGCGCCGGCGGCATGGCGGCCTACGTCGCCTTCGAGCTGCTCCACCGGCACATCCACGCCCGCGGCTGGGCGGACGGCGAGTGCCCGGCCCCGGAACCCGGGCCGCTCGGACGGTACGGGCGCTGGGCGCGGGCGCATCACGTCCACCACCACCGTGTGGATGCCCGGTCGAACTTCGGCATCACCACACCCCTGTGGGACGTCGTGTTCCGCACGCGGCGTCGGAACCCCCGCACCACCCGACCCTAGGTTGGCGGGAGTGCCCTCCATGGGCCCCGACCGCATCCGCCTCGCGACCTCGACCCGGAGTTCACCGAGCTGTTCGGTCGCGCCATCGACGCGACGGCCTGGGCCAGGTGGCGCCCGGAAACGGTGGCGGCGGCGGGCTGAGGGTCGGGCGGCTTCGGGTCAGGACCCCGGGGCGATGGCGAGGGTGAGCGGGTGGACCGGGCCGCTGCCGGCCTGGCGGAGGGCGACGCCGACCGTCGTGAGCGTCCACCCCGAGCCGACCCGGTCGTCGACCAGGAGGAGCGGGCCGGGCGGCACCGGGCCGGACACCTCGAAGGCGTCGATGACGTTGCGGAGCTGCTGGGCGCTGTTGGCCATCGCGTCCTGCGGGGGCGCCGGCACGACCCGCCGCACCACGTCGAGGAACGGCACGCCCAGTGCCTGGGCCAGGCCGGTGGCCAGCGTGTCGACCAGCTCGGCGACGGTCGTGGACGGCACCCGGGTGACCCAGGCCGGCGCCGGGTCGGGCGTCCACTGCCGGTAGAGGTCGACGGCGGCGGCCAGCAGCTCGTCGGGCACGGGCCCACCGTCGCGCAGCGCCCGGCGGACCGCCGGCGCCCAGCCGCCATCGCCCGGGACGCTCAACGCCCGGCCGGGCTCGAGGCGGGCCTCGGCCGGGATGCGCCCACGCCACTGCCCGAACCCCGGCGGCCACTGACGCCGCGGCTCGATCATGAACGCCCGGCCCCGCAGGTGGGCCATCGCCCGGCGGGCGAGGGCCGGGTCGACCGGGACCCGCCACCCCTCGTCGGCGCAGGTGTCGCACCGCCCGCACGGCTCGCCGGCCGGGTCGTCGAGCTGGCCGCGGAGGAACGCCATGCGGCAACCGGGGGTGACGGCGTACTCGACCATCGCCCGCTGCTCGGCCCGGCGCAGCTCGGTGACCCGCTCGACCCGGTCGCCGTCGTAGGACCACGGCTCGCCGGTCGTCGCCCAGCCGCCCGAGGCCCGCTCGACCGCACCCTCGACCTCGAGGACCTTGAGCATCGCCTCGATGCGCGTGCGCCGGGCGTTGACCTCGTACTCGAGGTGGCTGACCGGCACGGGCGCCGGGCTCTCGGCGACGAGGCCGACGATGTGCTCGGCCTGGTCCTTCGGCGGGAAGGCCGTACGGATGAAGTGGTCCTGGATGTCGGCGTCCTCCCGGCCCCGCAGCAGGATGCCGACCGCCTCGTCGGCAGCGCGGCCGGCCCGGCCCACCTGTTGGTAGTAGGCGATGGGCGAGCCGGGGCTCTGGTAGTGGACGACGAAGCCGAGGTCGGGCTTGTCGAAGCCCATGCCGAGCGCCGAGGTGGCCACGACGACCTTGACCTCGTTGGCGAGCAGTGCTTCCTCGCAGCGGATGCGCGCCTCGTCGTCGCTCTGGCCCGTGTAGCTGAGGGCGTCGATGCCCTCGGACACCAGCCACTCGGCGACCCGCTCGGCGTCGGCGACGGTGAGGCAGTAGACGATGCCGGACCCCGGCAGCCGGGGCACGACCGTGGCCAGCCAGGCCAGGCGGTCGGCCGGCTCGGGCAGGTCGACGACGGCCAGTGCCAGGCTCTCGCGGTCGAGCGGGCCGCGCACGACCTCGAGGTCGTCGCCCAGTTGCTCGACGATGTCGTCGACGACCCGGTCGTTGGCGGTCGCCGTCGTGCAGAGGACCGGGACGCCCGGCGGCACCTCGTGCAGGACCCGGGCGATGCGTCGGTAGTCGGGCCTGAAGTCGTGGCCCCAATCGCTGATGCAGTGGGCCTCGTCGACCACGAGCAGGCCCATCGAGCGGACGAGGTCGGGCAGCACGTCGGCCCGGAAGCGGGGGTTGTTGAGGCGCTCGGGCGAGATGAGGAGCAGGTCGACGGCGCCGGAACGGACGTCGTCCTCGATGGAGGCCCACTCGTCGCGGTTGCCGCTGTTGATCGTGCGGGCGTGGACGCCGGCCCGCTCGGCCATGAGGACCTGGTTACGCATGAGGGCCAACAGGGGCGAGATGAGCACGGTCGGCCCGGCGCCCCGGTCGCGCAGCAGGCGCGTGGCCACGAAGTAGACGGCGCTCTTGCCCCAGCCGGTGCGCTGGACGACGAGCGCGCGCCCGCGGCCCTCGACCAGCCGCTCCATGGCCTCGTACTGCCCCGGTCGGAAGGTGGCCCCCGATCGGCCCGTGGACCGGGCGAGGAGGTCTTCCGCAGCGGTACGCATGCTCATGGGCGCCGAGCGTAGGCACGGGGTGTGACATCGGAGGGGCAACGCGTAGCGCTCGGCCGGGAAGCTGCACCCTGAGCTGGGTGGGGAGGGGCGTAGAAATCATCGGAAGTCGCGCGACTTCAGGGCCGTGCGGACCGGGAGGGGGTCGATGCGCTCGGCGATGACGTTGAGGACGTCGTCGACGCGCTCGAGCCGGCCCCGCACGAGCAGGGCGGCGCACGTGCGGACCACCCGCCGGTGGTGCACCCAGCAGCCCCGGGACACGACCACGTTGACCAGGCCCGTCTCGTCCTCGAGGTTGACGAACATGGTGCCGCCCGCGGTCGCCGGTCGCTGCCGGTGCGTGACCACGCCGCCGACCAGCACGCGCGCCCCGTCCTCCCGCTCCCGCAGGCCCGTGGCCGTGACCACGCCGAGCCGGTCGAGCGTGTCGCGCACGAAGCGGGTGGGGTGGCCCTCGGGGCTGACGCCGGTGGCCCACAGGTCGGCCCGGGCCTCGTCGGCCGGCGACATGCCCGGCAGCGACGGGGCGTGGGCGCCGGTGAGGATGCCGTCGAGCCGCCCGGGCGCCACGTCTGCCACGGCGCCCGCCACCCACAGGGCCCGGCGGCGGTCGAGCCCGAAGCGGGCGAACGCCCCCGACGTGGCCAGGGCCTCGAGCTGGGCGGCAGTGAGCCCGGGGACCCGCCGGGCCAGGTCGTGGGGGTCGGCGTAGGGGCCGTTGGCCGTGCGCTCGTCCACGATCCGCCGGGCGTTCTCCTCCCCCAGCGACCGCACGCCACCGAGCCCGAGGCGGACCGCGGGGCCGCCGTGGCCCCACGCCTCCGGCTCGGCGTGGCGCGGCGCGGCCCCGGCCGCCACGGCCGGCGGGTCGGGGACGCCCGTCCTCGGGGCGTCGGGCGGCGGGGCGTGGTCCCACTCGAGCGTGGCGCCCACCCCCGAGGCGTTGAGGTCAGGCGTGCGGGCCTCGACGCCGTGGCGGCGGGCGTCCTGCGTGAGCGTGTGGGGCGAGTAGAAGCCCATGGGCTGGGCGTTCAGCAACCCGGCGCAGAACGCCGCCGGGTAGAAGCGCTTGAGCCAGGACGAGGCGTAGACCAGGTAGGCGAAGCTCACCGAGTGGCTCTCGGGGAAGCCGTAGCTGGCGAAGGCCGAGAGCTTCTCCCAGATGCGGTCGGCCACGTCGCCGGTGATGTCGTGGGTGGCCGCCATGCCGTCGTACAGGCGCTGGCGCATCGCCTCCATCCGCTCGTGGCTGCGCTTGGCCGCCATAGCCTGGCGCAGCTGGTCGGCCTCGGCCGGCGTGAACCCGGCGGCGGTGATGGCCATCTGCATGAGCTGCTCCTGGAACAGGGGCACGCCCAGCGTCTTGCGCAGCGCCGGCTCGAACACCGGGTGGAGGTAGGTGACCGGCTCGAGGTCCTTCCGGCGGCGGATGTAGGGGTGCACCGACCCGCCCTGGATCGGCCCCGGCCGGATCAGCGCCACCTCGACGACGAGGTCGTAGAACTTGCGGGGCCGCAGCCGCGGCAGCGTCGCCATCTGGGCGCGCGACTCGACCTGGAACACCCCCACCGAGTCGGCGCGGCACAGCATGTCGTAGACGGCGTCGTCCTGCGGGAGGGTGGCGAGGTCGACCTCGACCCCGTGGGTGGCCCGCACGAAGTCGATGGTGTTGTGCAGGACCGCCAGCATCCCCAGGCCCAGCAGGTCGAACTTGACCAGGCCGACGGCGGCGCAGTCGTCCTTGTCCCACTGCAGGACGCTGCGGTCGGCCATGCGCCCCCACTCGACCGGGCACACCTCGACCACCGGCCGGTCGCAGATGACCATGCCACCCGAGTGGATGCCGAGGTGGCGGGGCATGTGCTCGACCTCGGCGGCCAGCTCGAGCACCGGGGCCGGGATCTCGTGGCCGCCGCCCTCGGCCGTCGAGGCGACGTTGCCCCACATGTCCATCTGCTTGGACCAGGCGTCCTGCTGGCCGGTGGAGTAGCCCAGCGCCTTGGCCATGTCGCGCACCGCCGAGCGGGCCCGGTAGCTGATGACGTTGGCGACCTGCGCGGCGTGGCGGCGACCGTGCTTGCGGTAGACGTGCTGGATGACCTCCTCGCGCCGGTCGCCGCTCTCGATGTCGATGTCGATGTCGGGCGGGCCGTCGCGCTCGGTCGACAGGAACCGCTCGAACAGCAGGCCCAGGCCCACCGCGTCGACCTTTGTGATGCCGAGGGCGTAACAGACCGCCGAGTTGGCGGCCGAGCCGCGGCCCTGGCAGTAGATGTCGTGCTTGCGGCAGTACTCGACGATGTCCCACACCACGAGGAAGTAGCCGGGGAAGCCCAGGGCGGCGATGACGCCCAGCTCGTGGTCGATCTTGGGCCAGGCCTCGCGGTTGCGCTCGGCCCGCTCGCCGGTGAGCCCGGCCCCGTCACGGGGGCCGTAGAGCCGGGTCGCCCCCTCCTCGACCAGCTGGCGCAGGTAGCCCATCTCGTCGAGGCCGGGCGGCGTCTCGAACGGCGGCAGCTGCGGCGCCACCAGCGACAGGTCGAAGGCGCAGGCCAGGCCGAGCTCGGCGGCCTGCTCGACCGCCCCGGGCCAGCGGGCGAAGCGCCGGGCCTGCTCGTCGCCCGAGCGCAGGTGGGCGGACCCGGGCCCCGGCAGCCACCCGTCGGCCTCGTCGAGGCTGCGTCGCGCCCGGACCGCCGCCAGCGCCGAGGCCAGGTGGCGCCGGGCAGGCGTGGCGTAGTGGACGTTGTTGGTGGCCACGTAGGGCAGGCCCGACCGGACCGCCAGCCGGGCCAGCTCGTCGTTGCGGGCCGAGTCGAGCGGGTCGCCGTGGTCGCACAGCTCGACGGCCACGTTGTCGGCCCCGAACGTGTCGGCCAGGCGGCCCAGCTCGGCGGCGGCCGCGGCCGGCCCGTCCCGCAAAAGCGCCCGGGGCACGTCGCCCTTGCGGCAGCCGGTGAGCACCAGCCAGTGGCCGCCGGCGGCCGCGCCCAGGTCGATGCCGGAGTAGTCGGGCCGGCCCTTCTCGCCGCCGTCGTGGTGGGCGGTGCTCATGGCGGAGGACAGCCGGGCGTAGCCCACGGGGTCGCGGGCGAGGACCAGCAGGTGGGAGCCCTCGGGGTCGGCCTCGCCGTTCTGCGGCTTGGTCAGCCCGAGCGACAGCTCGGCGCCGAACACCGTGGGGACGCCCACCGCCCGGGCCGCCTCGGCGAAACGGACGACCCCGTAGAACCCGTCGTGATCGGTCAGCGCCAGGGCCTCGAGGCCCAGCCGGGCGGCCTCCTCGGCCAGCTCCTCCGGGTGGCTCGCCCCGTCGAGGAAGCTGAAGTTGGAGTGGCAGTGCAGCTCGGCGTAGGGCGTGGTGCCCCGGCGCCGCTCGATCCGGGCGGGCGGCTCGTAGTCGGGGCGGTGGGAGGACCAGGCCGGGCTGTCGCCCCCGTCGGCGCCCGGGGGCACGTGTGAGCGTCGGCCGGGCACGCCGGCGGCGTCGGACAGCGCCCGCTCGAGGTCGCGCCAGGGGACCTTCGGGTTCTGGAAGCCCACCGCGGCCAGTGTAACGAACACATGTTCGTACGTCGTGACCTGGGCGGGAATCACACGCGTGGGATTTGCACGTACACATGTTCGCCTCGCGGGGTCGGGGTGGCATAGCCTGGGGCCTCGCACCCCCACGTCCCCCGTGTCCTCCGACCGACGGAGATGCGCCCGTGGCCCCTGATCCCTCCTCCCACACCGAGACCCTCGCCCGCTTCGACGCCGTCGCCCGCTACCTCGCCTACCTCGACCGTCGTTTCGACGACACCAACCATCGGCTCACGCGGGCCGAGCGCTCCCTCGTCACGGCGGTCGACGACGTGGGCGCCCAGGTCGACACCGCCCTCGCCCGGGCCACGCGTCACCACGTGACCGCGCTCGTGTGTGCCCAGCTCGGTCAGTTCGCCCTTGTGGCGGCCCTCGTGGCCGTCTCCCACCTGTGGCCATGACCGGCGGCCCCGCTCCGGGGCGCGCCGGGCGGTCAGCCGACCCGCTCGTCGGTGCCGGCCGTCGCCCCCGGGGGCGCGGCCGGCGCCGCGGCCGGCCCGTCCGTCGTCCGGGCCGTGGTGACGGCGTCCTCGAGCCCGTCCACGGCGGCGCGCTCGCCCTTCAGGTAGGTCATCCCCCAGTCCGCCACCAGGGCGGCGTTGTGGAAGTCGCGGTCGGCCTCCAAGCCGGCGCGCACCTCCTCCAGCTCGGCCAGCACCCGGTCGCACCAGGCCCGGTGGGCCTCGATGGCCCGACGCAGGTCGGCGGGGGCCAGCAGGTGGCCGAAGAAGACGCGCAGCGCCACCGGGTGCTTGAGCACGGGCGGCTCGGGCAACTCGGCCAACCAGGCACGCACGGCCGCCTCGCCCCGCGCGGTGAGCGAGTACACCGTGGTCTCCCGGGTGCCGTCGCGCACGACCGGGCGCTGGGCGACGAAGCCGGCGACGGCGAGCCGCTGCACCTCCCGGTACACCTGGCTCATCGCCGGGGCCGCCCAGAAGAAGCGCAGGTTCTCGCTCCACTGCTTGAGCTCGTAGCCCGACAGCTCGCGGCCGAACGACAGCAGCCCCAACAGGGTGTAACCCGTCGGGGTCGGCACGATCGGCGGCGTGGGCGGGCCCGCCATGGCCGCAACCCTACGATCCCGCTGGTCGCTAGCCTGACCCTGACCCTTTCCGTGGGAGGTCACGATGGTCGCACCCCTGGGCGCTCGCCCCGTCGCATCGCTCGACGAGTCGACGCGCTCGACGTTCATCATCCGTGTGTACCAGCACCTGTTCGCCGCCATCGTCGCCTTCGTGGCGTTCGAGGTGCTCCTCTTCAACCTCGGCATCGCCGAGGCCATCTGGGACCTCGTGAGCGGCAGCAGCGGCGCCTGGCTGCTGGTCCTCGGCGGCTTCATGGTCGTCAGCTGGCTGGCCACGAGCGCCGCCAACGACATCCTCAACCCGTCCCGGCAATACCTGGGCCTGTTCGGCCTGGCGGCGGCCGAGGCGCTGATCTTCGCCCCGTTCCTGTACTACTTCTTCAACGTGCGGCCCAGTGGCGACGCCGACGTGTGGGCCGCGGCCGTGATCACCGGTTTCGGCTTCGCCGGACTGACGGCCGTCGCCTTCACGACCCGGCGCGACCTCAGCTTCATCCGGCCGCTGATGATCTGGGGCGGCGTGTGCGCCCTGGTCCTGATCGCCGCCGCGCTGCTCTTCGGCTTCGAGCTCGGCATCTGGTTCTCGGTGGCGATGATCGGCCTGGCCGGTGCCTCGATCCTCTACCAGACGCAGACGATCATCCGGCGGTACCCGTCCGAGGCCTACGTGGGCGCCTCGGTGCAGCTCTTCGCCTCGGTGATGTTGCTGTTCTGGTACGTCCTGCGCCTGCTGGGCCAGGTGCGCAGCTAGTCGCTCGTCGCGTCGCCGCAGGCCGGCTGCCCCGGGGCGGTCGCCCGGGCGGGCGGCGCGGCACCCGCACCTCGTCGGGGTCGCGGGCCCACGCCATCGAGGCGAGGGTCACGGCGACGAGGGCTACGCCCCATGTCGCGACGACGAGGCGCCGGCGGGGGACCATCAGGCGAAGCGGGCGAGCATCACGCCGCCTCCGGCCGGGCCAGCTCGGCGAGGGCGGCGTCGGTCAGGCGGGCGTGGCCGCGGCGGGTCAGCCGCCACAGCACCTTCAGGGGCAGCGGGGCGCCGGCCAGCATCTCGGCCCGGCGCTCGTCGTCGACCCAGTGCATGACGAACGGGACGGTGAAGGCGGCCTGCTTGCCGACGCCGAGGTCCTTGACCGCGGCCTCGTCGAGCGCCTTGTACTCGGCGGCCGTGAAGTGCCGCTCGAACAGGGGGAGGATGTCCTCGTCCTCGAAGTCGAGATGGGCTTCCATGTGCTCGGCCAGGTCGGCGAGCAGAGGCGCGACCGGCGCCTTGTCGCCCCCGGCGGCCCAGTCCGCCAGGGCGGCGTCGATCTCCTCCATGAGGTGGTCGAGGTGGTCGTGGTCCTTGTCGGCCCGGCCGATGAGTTCGGCGGCCACCGGCACCCGCTCCACCAGCGCCGGGAAGAAGCTCGCGTCCTCGATCGTGTGGTGGGCCAGTACCTCGCCGGCGTAGCCCTTCCAGTAGCGGGAGAGGGCCTCGGCCCGGCGCAGGTCCCCCGGGCCGGCCGAGGCAGCGGCGCCGGCCATGCGGTGGGCCGCGATCCGCAGGCAGTGGTGGATCGTGCGGAAGGAGGTCAGGTCGGGCGTGCGGGCGTCGTTCGTCGTCGTCATGCGAGGACCGTGGCACCGCCCGGTTGCACCCCACCCGCTGGCGGCTTGGATCGGGCTTGGACGCCATCTTCTCGCGCCTCACTGCCTGCTCATGCTCGCCTCGGCCCGCTCTCCCCGATCGAGCGGCGGGCTCGTCGCCGGCCCGGCGGGCGGGCGGCCGCCAAGCTCAAGGCAGGCGGCCGGCCAGCAAGACGAGGCCGAGGCGGTCGACCAGGGCCGCGGCCCGCTCACGGTCGGCGGCCGCCTGCTCCGGGGCCGACACCTCGGCTCGCAGCAGCAGTGCCCGGACCAGATCCGGCCCACTGCCCGCCCCGGTCAGCGTCGCCACCGAGGCGTCGACGTGGTCGCGTACGGCGTCCTCGTCCCCGACCAGCCGGGCCGCCATGGCGAGTCCCAGGTCGATGTCGCCGAAGATGTCGCCCGTCCCGGCCGCGCACATGCGCCCCCGGTAGGGCCGCAGCTCGTCGGCCAGCCGGGCGGTCGCCGCCTGGTCGCCGAGGGCGGCCCGCACCCGCAGCGCAGCGCCCACGACGCCGAGGTAGAGCCAGCAGTCGACGAGCGGCGGGAGGACGTCGCCGACGAGGTCGGCGGCGTCGTCGAACCGGGCGTTCTCCACCAGGGCGAGGGCGTAGGCCTCGCGAAGCCAGGGGCTGTAGTCGCTGTCCAGCATCGCCGGGGCCATCCGGTCGATGTCGGCCATGCGCCCCTGCTCGAGGTAGACGGGCAGCAGCAGCGCGGCGTGGAGGGCGTCGGCCTCCCACCGTCGGGTCCGCCGGTACAGCTCGTAGGCCCGATCGGCGAGCGCCTCGGCCTCGGCCAGGCGCCCGGTGAAGGCGGCGATCGAGCTGCGGAAGTAGTCGAGCTGCGTCATGAGGGCCGGCGAGCCGATCTCGCCCGCGATCGCCCGGGCGCGGTCGACCTCGCCCTCGGCGCGCGCGACCTCGCCGACCTCCCAGTCGACGCTGGCGGTGCCGAAGCGAGCCACGGCCTCCAGTGCCGGCGGCACCTCGTGCTCCTCGGCCAGCGCGGCCAGCTCGACGACGGCCTCCCGCCGGGCGTCGAGGGTGGCCGCTCGCCAGAGGGCCTGGGCCCGCTTCTGGAGCGCCCGGCCCAACACGACGGGGTTGCCTACCCGGCGGGCGATGGCCACCGCCTCGGCGGTGACGGCGTCGAGGCGGTCCGGCGAGTACAGCCAGTAGGCGTTGTCGCTCAGCGCCCCGAGGGCCAACGCCCGCTCGGCCGTCGGGGCGTCGGGGAGGGCGGCGAGCGCCCGTTCGAGCACCCCCACCATCTCGACCGACGTGTGCGTGACCTCGCCCGACTGCCACAGGCCTTCGACGTTGGCCGTCGCCGCCGCCTGGGCCACGAGCTGCGGGTCTCCGAGGCTCAGGGCCAGGTCGAGCGCCGCCATGAGCGTCCGGTAGCCGGCGGCGATGTCGTCCACCCGGATCCAGGCGCGGGCCTGCTCCAGCAACGCCTCGTACCGGGCCCGGCTGTCGGCAGGCCGGCTCTGGCCGCGACGGGCCAGCTCCAGTGCCCGGACCGCTCGCCCCCAGTGCTCGGCGGCGTCCTCGTGGGCGAGGTGCTCGGCCGCCTGCTGCGCCGCCCGGACCGACCACTCGTACGCCGCCTCCGCCGTACCGGCGGCGGCGCCGGCCAGGGCGTGATGGGCGAGCTCGGCCAGGTGGGCGTCCACGGCGGCAGCCCGCAGGTCGGCGAGGGCGGAGGCCGTGGCGGCGTGGGCCCTGGCCCGGCGCGCCGGGCTCAGCTCCGCCACCAGCGTCTCCGCCACGAGGGCGTGCGAGAACTGGAAGCGCCCCGGGACGTCCGCCTCCACCACCAACTCGGCGACCAGCGCCGGGTCGAGCCGGTCGAGGACGTCGAGCGGCGGCGCCCCCGCCACGGCGCCGAGGACGTCCACGTCGAACGCCCGCCCGACCACGCTGGCCGTGGCCAGCAACTGCTGGGTCGAAACGGGCAGGCGGCTGACCCGCCGTCGGACAACGTCCTGCACGGCCGCCGGCACCGCCGGCCCCCGCCGGGCGGCGTCCACGTCGGCCAGACGCCCGTCGCTCGCCAGCAACTCGACCAGCTCGCCGACGAAGAACGGGTTGCCGGCCGTCCGCCCGTGGACGAGCGTCGTCACCTCGGGGTCGACCCGCCCCTCGCCGCGGGCGACCAGCCAGCGGTGGACGTCGTCGTGCCCCAGGCCGGTGAGGTCGATACGGACCGCTCCCGGCTGCCGCGCCAGTTCGCCCAGGCTCTCGACCAGGGCCGCCGGGGCGTCCGGCGTCACGGGACGGACCGTCACGACGAGCAGGACGGGCAGCTCCCGCAGCGCCCCGGCCACGAACTCGATGGTCCGCAGGCTGGCCGGGTCCGCCCACTGCAGGTCGTCGATGACGAGGACGAGCGGGCGTGTGGCGCTCGCCAGCGCCTGCGCCACCGACACGTGAAGGGCGAGGCGGTCGGCGCTGGCGTCGTCGGTCCGGGGCGTGTCGTCGCTCGGCAGGAGGGCCCCCACGAGATCGGCGTCGAGGGCGTCGGCGCCCTCCAGCTGGCGACCGATCTGGATGCACGGCCAGTACGCCGCCGACGCTGCGCTCTCGGGGCAGCGGCCCCAGGCGACGGTGGTATCCGCCGGGAGCCGGGCCAGCAGCTCCTCGACCAGGCGGGTCTTGCCGATCCCGGGCTCGCCGCTGATGACGACGGGCCGTCCCGCCGTCCGGGCACCGCCGGCCAAGGCGAGCAGCACGCCCAGCTCGCCGTCCCGGCCGACGAACGTCGACTCCCCCAGGTCCGCCCCAGCCGACACCGTCAGGTGCGCCCGGGTGAAACGCCCGTCGACGGCCGGCCGGAACCCCGCCCCGGGCACGGCGGCGTTTCGGGCGCCGGTGGCAGTGCCATCGGCGACGCCGGACGAGTCGTTCGCGCCACCGCCCGCCGGCACACGAGGCGCTCGGCCCGTGACGGCATCGGCGGCGGACCGGTCGTCGCCCGCCGGCATGGGGCCGCGCGCTGCGGGCGCGGCCGTCCGCACGTGGTCTGTCGGGTCGGTGCCCATGGACGGGGCGGACGTCTCGGCCGTCCCCGGGCTCGCGACTGTGGGCGCCGTCTCGGCTGTCCCGGGGCTCGCGACTGTGGTCGGAGACTCACCGGTGCCGCGAGCGGCCACCGCTGTCCCAACTCCGTCGACGCCGGTACCGACCGCGCTCGCATGCTCCGGGCCGGC
>DATFOS010000192.1:0-2881 GCA_035265325.1 Acidimicrobiales bacterium | reverse complement strand
CGGCGTCCGCCGACCGCGGCGGGCGCCACCCGAGGCCGGCCAGGGCCGTGCCGACGCGGGCGTCGAGGAAGGCGGGGCCGACGGGGGCGCCGGTCACCGCCCGCAGCAGGACCGGCACCGCCAGCAGGTCGACGACGACGTCCGGGTCCGTGCCCGGCGGCAGCTCGCCCCGCGCCACCGCCCGGCGCACGACCTGGCGTGGCGTGGCCCGCACCCACTCGGCCGCCGCCGTGACAGTCGCGCGCATGGCCGGGTCGACGGCGGCCTCGGCGAACAGAGGCGGGAGCGCCCGCCCGACGGGGCCGGCCGCCATCGACGCCCACGCCCCCGCCAGCGCCCGGGCGTCCGCGGCGAGCGCCCCCGTGTCCGGGTCGGGGACCGCAAGGGCGGCGCCCACCCGCCGAGCGGCCTGGCACAGGAGCGCCCGCCGGGACGGCCAACGGCGGTAGATGGTCGCCTTGCCCCGGCCGGCGCGGGCGGCGACGGCGTCGACGGTGAAGGCGCCGATGCCGCCCTCGGCCAGGACGTCGACGGCGGCGGAGAGGATGGCGTCGTCGGCGCCGGCGTCCCGCGGCCGCCCTCGTCGCAGCGCCGGCTTCGATTGAGTGCTCAACTCCTCGTCCCCTCAACCATTTGTTGGGTCAAGCGTTTCTGGGGCAAACTCGGGTGTGACCACGCCGACGCGCCGCCGGCCCGAGGCCGTCCAGGGCGGTGACCCGGACGACACCGAGGAGATCGTCAAGCTCCTCCACGACCTGATGGACGAGCTGCGGCGGCACTTCGACTCGACGATGGCGGCCGCCGACCTCGCCCCGACGCAGGGCAAGGCGTTGCGGCACCTCGAGGAGCCGATGAACATGCGCGAGCTGGCGGGCCGCCTGCGGGTCGACGCCAGCTACATCACGAGCATCGTCGACGGGCTCGAGGTCCAAGGCCTGGTCGACCGCAGCGTCGACCCCTCGGACCGCCGGGTGAAGAACCTGGTCCTCACGCCGCGAGGCCGCGAGCGCTACCGCGAGCTGACCGAGGCCTTGTTCTCCGACGTGCCCGGGCTGTCCCGGCTCGACGCCGACGAGCGCGCCACGTTCCGCCGGCTGCTCGCGCGCATGCTCGGCTCCGTCGACGCCTGACCAGCGCCCGGCGGGGGCGCTCACAGCGGCACGTTCCCGTGCTTGCGCTGGGGCAGTGACTCCTGCTTCGAGCGCAGCATCCGCAGCGACCGGACGAGGATGCGCCGGGTGTCGGCGGGGTCGATGACGTCGTCGACCATGCCGCGCTCGGCGGCCACGAACGGGCCGGCGAGGCGGTCCTGGTAGGCGCCGACCAGCCGGCGGCGGGTGGCCTCGGGGTCGGCGGCGGCGGTGATCTCCTTGCGGAACACGATGTCCGCCGCCGGCTCCGCGCCCATGACCGCCACCTCGTTCGTCGGCCAGGCGAACGACAGGTCGGCGCCGATGCCCTTCGAGTCCATGACGATGTAGGCGCCGCCGTAGGCCTTGCGCAGCACCAGCTGGACGCGCGGGACCGTGGCCTCGCAGTAGGCGAAGAGGAGCTTCGCGCCGTGTCGGATGATGCCGTTGTGCTCCTGCGCCACGCCGGGCAGGAAGCCGGGTACGTCGACGAGCGTCACGAGCGGCACGTTGAAGGCGTCGCAGGTCCGCACGAAGCGGGCGGCCTTCTCGGACGAGTCGATGTCGAGCACCCCGGCCAGCACGGAGGGCTGGTTGGCGACGATGCCCACGACGTGGCCGTCGAGCCGGGCGAACGCGCACACGACGGACCGGGCGAACTGCTCCTGCAGCTCGAACAGCTCGCCGTCGTCGACGATCTCGGCGACGATGCGCCGCACGTCGTACGCCTCGGACGGCCGGTCGGGCAGCATGGCGAGCAGGCCCTCGCACCGCCGCTCGGGGTCGTCCGTCGGCGTGACGGTCGGCGGCAGCTCGTGGTTGTTGGACGGCAGGAACGACAGCAGGTAACGGACGTCCTCGATGCACGACTCCTCGTCGTCGGTGACGACGTGGGCGACGCCCGACCGGGTGGCGTGCACGTCGGCGCCGCCGAGGTCATCCTTGCCGACCACCTCGCCGGTCACCTTGCGCACGACGTCGGGGCCGGTGATGAACATGTTCGAGACGCCGCGCACGGCGAACACGAAGTCGGTCAGCGCCGGCGAGTAGACGGCACCGCCGGCACACGGGCCGAGCATCACGCTGACCTGGGGCACCACGCCCGACGAGCGGGCGTTGCGCACGAAGATGCCGCCGTAGCCGTCGAGGGCCGAGACGCCCTCCTGGATGCGGGCGCCGACGCCGTCGTTGAGGCCGACGAGGGGGCACCCGATCGACGCGGCCAGGTCCTGCACCTTGTGGATCTTGGTGGCGTGGACCTCGCCGAGCGCGCCGCCGAAGATGCGGAAGTCGTGGGCGTACACGGCGATCGTGCGCCCGTCGACCGTGCCCCATCCGGTGACGACGCCGTCGGTGAGGGGGTGGTCGTCCTCGAGCCCGAAGCCGACCGCCCGGTGGACGGCGAACATGTCGAGCTCGACGAACGTGCCGGGGTCGAGCAGCAGCTCGATCCGCTCGCGGGCGGTGAGCTTGCCCCGCGCGTGCTGTCGCTCGGTGCTGCCCGCCGGGCCGTCTACGGCCCGGCGCCGCAGCGCCCGCAGCTGGGCGAGGCGCTCGGCGCCGGTCACCACGGGGGGTGCCGGCGGCGGTCCGGGGTCGGGCGTCGCCGGGCCCGCCGGTGGGGCGGGCGGCGGCGGGGCCGTGCGCCCGCCGGCGCCGTCGCCGTGGCCCGCGCCGTTGGGGTGGGTGTGGCCGTTGGCCCCGTTGCCGTTGGTTGGGGCGGTGGGGGTGGGGGTGTCTGCGAGGGGTCG
>DATFOS010000191.1:0-19134 GCA_035265325.1 Acidimicrobiales bacterium | reverse complement strand
GGGATCACCGGCACGCGCATCGAGCACTGCTTCATCGAGGCGCTGCCCGGGGCCGACGGCGCCGGGCCCAACGGCGGCGTGCAGGGAGGCAAGGACACCTACGTCGGCTACACCGAGATCGCGGGCTATGCCGACGGCATCAAGGCCGAGGCCGGCTCGCTCTACGAGCACAACTACATCCACATGTACAAGCCGGCGGGTTCCGAGAAGCACCTCGACGGCATCCAGGGCTCGGGCGACAGCAACTACACGATCCGCAACAACGTGATCGATCAGCCGATCGCCGACGGCGGTAACTCGGCGATCTTCGTCCAGCCCTATAACGGCCAGCGTGACTACGCCATAACGAACATCACGATCGAGGGCAACTATCTCCGAGGGGGCAACTTCACGGTGTTCCTCGAGGGCGATGGCCTGCTGAGCGATATCACACTCCGCAACAATCTGTGGGCCCGCGACGGCAACCGCTACGGCTACGCCCGCGTGACCAACTGCGGCGCGGTGGACGCAGCGTCCAACCTGTTCAAGGACGACCGCTCCGTCGTGCCGGGTACCTGCTGACCGCTCGGTACCGCTCTGCCCCGGGCCTCACGCGGCAGTCACCCAACGCACCGCGCCCGCTATCCGGGCGGGGTGCTGTGCGTTCGGGCGCGGCTGGATGGCTAGCGTTGACCCGCCCCATGCAGCTTGCCGAGTTCGACTACGCCCTCCCCGAGGAGGCCATCGCCCAGCACCCGGTCGAGCCGCGCGACGCGGCCCGGCTCCTGGTCGACGGCGGCACCGGCGCGGCGCCGTCCCACCGGACGGTGGCCGACCTGCCCGAGTTGGTCAGGCCCGGCGACGTGATCGTGGTGAACACGACCCGCGTGCTGCCGGCCCGGCTCCTCCTGCGCAAGGCGACCGGCGGGGCGGCCGAGGTCCTGCTGCTCGAGCGGGCGGGCGAGGCGACGTGGGAGGCCCTGGTCCGCCCGGGCCGGCGGCTCCCGCCGGGGACGCTCCTGACCCCGGCCGACGGCCCGGTCGCTCGGGCCGGCGGCCCCCCGGACGACGACGGCGCCGGCAAGTTCGCCGTCGAGGTGGGGGAGGTGGTCGGCGACGACGGTCGCCGGCTGGTCCACCTGCACCTGGACGGGGCCGAGGACGAGCTGGCCGCGCTGGAGCGGCACGGCGCCGTGCCGCTGCCGCCCTACATCACGGCCCCGCTGGCCGATGCCGAGCGCTACCAGACCGTCTACGCCGACCGGCCGGGGTCGGTGGCGGCGCCGACGGCCGGCCTCCACCTGACCGAGGCCGTGCTCGACGGGTGCCGGGCCGTCGGCGCCGACGTCGTCCCGGTCGAGCTCCTCGTGGGCCTCGGCACGTTCCGCCCCATCGCCACCGAGCGGGTGGAGGACCACGTCATGCACGCCGAGCGCTACGTCGTTCCCGAGGCGACGCAGGCGGCGGTGGACGGCGCGCGCCGGGTCGTGGCCGTGGGGACGACGGCTGTCCGGGCGCTGGAGTCGGCGGCCGCCACCGGTCGGCCGACCGGGCGGACCGACCTGTTCATCCGCCGGCCCTACCCCTGGCGGGTGGTCGACGTGCTGCTGACGAACTTCCACATGCCGCGCTCGTCGCTGCTGGTGCTGATCGACGCGTTCGTCGGTCCCCGCTGGCGCGACCTGTACGCCACCGCGCTCGACGGCGGCTACCGCTTCCTGTCCTTCGGCGACGCCATGCTCCTCACCCGCACCGAGGGCCGATGACCCTGTCCTTCGCCGTCGACGCCACCAGCGGGGCCGCCCGGGTGGGTCGGGTCACGACCGCTCGCGGGACGTTCGCCACGCCATGCTTCATGCCGGTCGGGACCCGGGGCGCGGTGCGCACGCTGTCGTCCGCCGACCTCGAGGCGCTCGGCGCCGAGGTCATCCTCGGCAACACGTACCACCTCATGCTGCGGCCGGGCGCCGAGCGGGTCGCCCGTTTCGGGGGGATCCACGGCTTCGCCGACTGGGGCGGCCACGTCCTCACCGACTCCGGCGGCTACCAGGTCTTCTCGCTCAAGCCGAAGCTGGACGACGAGGGCGCCACGTTCACCTCGACCTACGACGGGTCCGTCCACCGGCTCACGCCGGAGGACGCCGTGGACGTGCAGGTCCTCCTGGGCAGCGACATCCAGATGGTGCTCGACGTCTGCCCGCCGTTGCCGTCGCCGGACGGCGTGGTCCGCAGCGCCGTCGACCGGACCGTCCTGTGGGCAGAGCGGGCCCGCAAGACGTTCCTCGCCCACGAGCGCCCGGACCTCAACCAGTTCGGCATCGTCCAGGGCGGCGTGGACCTGGCCCTGCGGGCCGAGAGCGCCGAGCGCACCGTGGCGATCGGCTTCGACGGCTACGCCGTCGGCGGGCTGTCGGTGGGTGAGGACCGGGCCGAGATGCTCCCCGCCCTCGAGGCGGCCGTCGGCGTGCTGCCGGCCGACCGTCCCCGCTACCTCATGGGCCTCGGCGACCCGCTCGGGATCGTGGACGCCGTCGGCCGGGGCATCGACATGTTCGACTGCGTGCTGCCGACCCGCCTGGCCCGCCACGGCACGCTGCTCACCACGGGCGGCCGCCTCAACCTGCGCAACGAGCGCTTCGCCGACGACGACGGCCCGATCGACCCCACCTGCCGGTGCGCCGTGTGTGCCCGCTGGTCGCGTGGTTACCTGCGCCACCTGCTCTCGGTCGACGAGCCGACCGCCCCCCGCCTGCTCACCATCCACAACGTCACCTGGGCCCTCGCCCTCGTGCAACGGGTGCGCGACGCCGTCGTGGCGAACGCGCTGGGTGACCTGCGGGCCGAGGTCTCCGCGGTGTGGGGCCCGCGCCGTGACGCCGATCGCGACGCCGATGGCGCGGCGCGTTAACCTCGACCGAGTTTTTCGCATGGAACCGCTCTTCGTCGCCGTCGTCCCGCTCGTCCTGCTCTACGTGCTGTTCATCCATCCGCAGCAGAAACGGGTACGGGCCCATCAGCAAGTGGTCGCCTCCCTCGCCGAGGGGGACGACGTGATCCTGTCGGCCGGCATCCACGGCCGGATCGTGACCCTGGGCGACGACGACCTCTCGATCGAGGTGGCCCCCGGGGTCGTGCTGCGGGTGGCCCGCCAGGCCGTCCTCCGGCGGGTGGAGGCGGCGGCCGACGCACCGGCGACGCCGGCGGGGCCGGGCGAGACGACTGACCGAGAGGCATAGCGCGTGCGACGAAACGTCCTGACGCCACTGATCTTCATCGTGGTGGTGGCGGCCTCGGGGCTCGTGGCCACGTTCGCCACCGGCAGCAGTCCCGAGCTGGGCCTCGACCTGCAGGGCGGCGTGTCGGTGGTGCTGGCCCCGACGGGTGAGGTCGACGGGGAGCGGCTCGACGAGGCGGTCGACATCATCCGCACCCGGGTCGACGCCCTGGGCGTGGCCGAGCCCGAGATCACCCGCCAGGGCGACGCCATCGTGGTCCAGCTGCCCGGCGTGCGAAACCGCGACCGGGCCCTCGAGCTGGTGGGCCAGACCGCCGAGCTCCGGTTCCGCCCGGTGCTGCAGTCGGCCCCGATCTCGGCCGCCGAGGCGCAGGGTGAGGGGACCGACGACACGACCGACACCACCGCCGCCGACACGACCGACACCGCCGGTGCCGACAGCTCGGCCACCACGGCGGTCGACGACACGGCGGACACCACCGCCACGACCGGCGACGAGGGCGCCTACGGTATGGCGCCGGGCGAGAACGCCGGCGTCCTGCTCCCGCAGCAGGAGACGCCGACCACAGCCACCGACGACACGACGGCGACGACCGCGCCGGCCGGCGAGCCCGCCGAGGACCCCACGGCGACCACCCTGCCGGCCGACCCGACGCAGCAGCCGTCGGCGCCCATCCGCGAGCCGACACCCCGCGACCAGGACGAGGCCGACGCCACCGTCGTGCTCGACGGCCAGGGCGAGGACCGGACCCGCTACGAGCTGGGCCCGACCCTGGCGACCGGCGAGATCGTCGAGACGGCGAAACCCCAGCTCACGAACGGGCAGTGGGAGGTCAGCCTCACCATCAAGGGCGGCGCCGACGGCATCGACCTGTTCAACAGCATCGCCGCGCAGTGTTATAACGCCGAGGCCACCTGCCCGTCCGGCCAGCTGGCCATCGTGCTCGACTCGGTGGTCCAGTCGGCGCCGCAGATCCAACAGCCCAGCTACTCGCGGGACCAGATCTCGATCAGCGGCAGCTTCAACGAGACCGACGCCCGCAACCTGGCGCTCGTGCTCCGCTACGGCGCCCTGCCCGTCGAGCTCGAGCGGCAGACCGTCCAGACCGTGTCGGCCTCGCTCGGCGAGGATTCCCTTCGGGCCGGCGTGATCGCCGGCATGGTCGGCGTGTTCCTCGTGGCCCTCTACATGGTCTTCTACTACCGGGCGCTGGGCCTGGTCGTGATCGTCGGCCTCACCGTGTGGGGGTCGCTGCTCTTCGCCACGATCAGCTGGCTCGGCCAGACCAGAGGCCTCGCCCTCACGTTGGCCGGCGTGACCGGCGTGATCGTGTCGATCGGCGTGACGGTCGACTCCTATGTCGTCTTCTTCGAACGATTGAAGGACGAGGTCCGGGCCGGGCGCACGTTGCGGTCCTCGACCGAGCGGGCGTTCTCCCGGGCCTTCAAGACGATCCTCGCCGCCGACATCTCGTCCTTCCTCGGTGCCGCCATCCTCTGGTGGCTCACGGTCGGCTCGGTGCGCGGCTTCGCCTTCTTCCTCGGGCTGTCCACGGTCCTCGACGTGGTCGTGGCCTGGTTCTTCACCCGGCCCGTGGTCACCTGGTTGTCACGCAGCCCGGTCTTCACCGAGATGCCGGTCCTCGGCGTGGCCCGGGGGCTCGCCAGCACCCCGCCGGTCCGAGGCGGCCGCGGGAGGCCCGCCGACAAGGACACGGATGCCAAAGCCACAGCGGGGGCGGGAGCGGGACGATGAGCGACGACACCACCACCCGCGACGACGCCACGGGGCGCCTCGTCGACCCGGCGCCGGCCCCCAAGCGTGGCCTGGCCACCCGGCTCTACCACGGCGAGACCAATATCGACTTCATCGGGCGGCGGAAGCTCTGGTTCCTCATCTCCGGCATCGCCATCGTGGTGAGCCTGCTCGGAATCGGGCTGCGCTGGTTCAACCTCGGCATCGACTTCGAGGGTGGCGTCGTGTGGGAGGTGCCCGCCGGCGACGCCTCGGTGGCCGACGCCCGCGACACCGTCGACGACTTCGGCCTGGCCGACGCCACGATCCAGGACCTCGAGAGCGACAACGGCCGCGAGATCCGCGTCTCGGCCGAGCCCATCTCGCCCGAGGAGAGCGACGAGGTGTCTGCCGCCCTCGCCGAGCTGACCGGCGCGTCGATCGACGACGTCGACCTCACCTCGGTCGGCCCGTCCTGGGGCGAAGAGATCAGCGAGAAGGCGGTGCGCGCGCTCGTGGTCTTCCTCGTCGTCGTCACGCTGTACATCTCGGTGCGGTTCGAGCTGAAGATGGCGCTGGCCACCCTGGCCGCCCTGGTCCACGACGTGGTCATCACGGCGGGCGTGTACGCCCTGACCGGGCTCGAGGTGACCCCGGCGACCGTGATCGCCGTGCTCACGATCCTGGGCTACTCGATCTACGACGGCATCGTCGTGTTCGACAAGGTCGACGAGAACACCCGGCGCGTGTCGTCGACCGGCGGCCTGAGCTACGGCGGCATGGTGAACCTGTCGCTCAACCAGGCGCTGATGCGGTCGCTCAACACGACGATCACCGCCCTGCTGCCGGTGGGCTCGCTGCTCGTGGTCGGTGCGTGGATCATGGGCGCCTCGACGCTGGAGGAGTTCGCCCTCGCGCTGCTCATCGGCCTGTTCTGCGGCGCGTACTCGTCGATCTTCATCGCCTCGCCGCTGCTCGCCCTGCTCAAGGAGCGCGAGAAGCGCTACGCCGACATCAAGCGGCGGGTGGCGGCCCGCGGCGGCGACCGCGAGGTCGTCGCCGCCCTTCTCGCCGGCACCACGCCCCGGGCGGCGGCCGCCGCCACGAGCGGCGAGCGGCCTGCGGCGCGCCCGGCGAAGGCCCGGGCGGGGACGGGCAAGGCGGGCGCGCCCAGGGCGGGGGCGACCGCGACCGGGACCGCCGGCCGCAAGCGCCCGCCGGCGACGGACGAGGCCCCTGCCGAGGACGTCGACGCCGATACCGGCGAGGCGGACGAGCCGCCCGACGTGATCGTGGCTCCGTCGGGGCGCGTCATCCCTCCGCGGCCGCGCAAGAAGTCCGGCAAGCGCCGCTGACGCCGGCGCCCGCGCCGGCGCCGGCGAAGCCCGGGGCGTCCCGGCCGGGGCACTACATTCTCGGCGCATGACCGTGGACCCGGCCTGGCTCGCGAGGCACCTGCGCGACGTGCCCGACTTCCCGAAGCCGGGCATCGTGTTCAAGGACCTGACGCCGCTCATGGCCGATGTCGAGGCCTTCGCCGCCACGATCGACGCCCTGGCCGACGCCGCCAGAGGTTTCGCCACCCCGGTCGACGCCGTGGTGGCTATCGAGGCCCGCGGGTTCATCTTCGGGGCGCCGGTGGCCCACGCCCTCGGCGCCGCCTTCGTCCCGGTCCGCAAGCCGGGCAAGCTGCCCTGGAAGACGGTGTCCGAGACCTACGAGCTCGAGTACGGCACCGACACGCTCGAGGTCCACGAAGACGCCTTGTCCGCCGGGCAGACTGTCTTCGTGCTCGACGACGTGCTGGCCACCGGGGGGACGGCCGCCGCCACCTGCCGCCTGGTCGAGCACCTCGGCGCCCGGGTGGCCGGGCTCGGCTTCGTGGTCGAGTTGGGATTCCTGGGGGGACGGGCGAGACTGCCCCACAGCGACGTGACCAGCCTGATCACCCTCTGACCCCCACCCAGGAGGGAGCGCGTGCCGACCGTCGACCGGGTCCTCCCCTGGCGGCGTAACCAGCAACCGCCGGCGGACGAGGTCGCCCCGTTGCTGAACACCTACCGCCGCCGGCACCCCAAGTCGCCGACGGCGCTGATCACGCGCGCCTACCTGCGTTCGGCCGACGCCCATCGGGGGCAGCTGCGCACGTCCGGCGAGCCGTACGTCCACCACCCGCTGGCCGTGGCGGCGATCGTCGCCGACCTCGGACTCGACGACGTCTCCATCGCGGCGGCGCTCCTGCACGACACGGTGGAGGACACCGGGGTCACGGTCGACGACGTGTCCCGCACGTTCGGCGCCGACGTGGCCGCCATCGTCGACGGGGTCACGAAGCTGGAGCGGATCCAGTTCGACTCGCGCGAGGCCCAGCAGGCCGCCACCATGCGCAAGATGCTGGTGGCCATGGCCAAGGACCTGCGGGTCCTCATCATCAAGCTGGCCGACCGCCTGCACAACATGCGGACGATCGCCGCGATGCCCGCCCACAAGCAGGAGCGCATCGCCCGCGAGACGCTCGACATCTACGCCCCGCTGGCCCACCGCCTCGGCATGGAGGACGTGAAGGTCCAGCTGGAGGACCTGGCCTTCGCCGCCCTCCACCCCAAGCGCTACGCCGAGATCGACCACATGGTCTCGGTGCGGACGCCCGAGCGCGACATTTACCTTACCCAGGTGCTCGAGGAGGTGCGCCAGCGCCTCGCCGAACTGCGCATCGACGCCCAGGTGACCGGCCGGCCGAAGCACCTCTACTCGATCTACGAGAAGATGGTCGTCAAGGGCCGCGAGTTCAACGACATCTTCGACCTCGTGGGCATGCGGATCATCGTCGAGTCGGTGAAGGACTGCTACGCCGCGCTGGGGTCGATCCACGCAACGTGGAAGCCGGTGCAGGGCCGGTTCAAGGACTACGTGGCGATGCCCAAGTTCAACCTGTACCAGTCGCTGCACACGACCGTGATCGGGCCGCAGGGCAAGCCGCTCGAGGTGCAGATCCGCACCGCCGAGATGCACGCCAGGGCCGAGCAGGGCGTGGCGGCCCACTGGCAGTACAAGGAAGGCCCGGCGGAGAAGGACCCCGGCGACCTCCCGTGGCTCAACCGGATCATCGACTGGCAGTCGGAGACGACCGACCCGGACGAGTTCATGCAGAACCTGAAGATCGACCTCGAGCAGGACGAGGTCTTCGTCTTCACGCCGAAGGGCAAGGTCGTCACGATGCCGGTCGGTGCCACGCCGATCGACTTCGCCTACGCCATCCACACCGAGGTCGGCCACGCCTGCATCGGCGCCCGGGTGAACGGTCGGCTGGTCCCGCTCGACTCGACGCTCGTGTCCGGCGACACGGTCGAGATCTTCACGTCCAAGGTCGAGGGAGCCGGGCCGTCGCGCGACTGGCTCCACATCGTGGCCACGCCGCGCGCGGCGTCCAAGGTGCGCCAGTGGTTCTCCCGCGAGCGGCGTGAGGACGCCATCGAGGCCGGCCGGGACGAGCTGACCAAGGCACTGCGCCGCGAGGGCCTCCCGGTCCAGAAGCTGGCCAACGGCCCGGTCATCATCGACGTCGCCAAGGCGATGAACTACGCCGACCTCGACGCCCTCCACGCCGCGATCGGCGAGAACCACGTGGCCGCCAAGGCCGTGGCCGCCCGCATCGCCAAGGCGCTGCGCGACGTCGGCCCGGAGCCCGAGCAGAGCCTGCCGACGACGATCCGCCAGCCGCGGCGGGCCCGCACGGGGCCGTTGCCGACCGGGGTCCACGTCGAGGGGCTCGACGACGTGTTCGTCCGCCTGTCCCGCTGCTGCACGCCGGTGCCGGGCGACGAGATCATCGGGTTCGTGACCCGGGGTCGCGGCGTGTCCGTCCACCGCGCCGACTGCGCCAACGCGGTGTCGCTGGCCGGCGGCCAGGCCGACCGGCTCATCGACGTCGAGTGGGACAACGACCCCGGCGGCGTGTTCGTGGCCTCCGTCGAGCTCAAGGCGCTCGACCGGGCCAAGCTCCTGCGGGACGTGACGGCGGCGTTCGCCGACCACCACGTCAACATCCTCACCTGCACGACGCAGACGGGCTCCGACCGGGTGTCGAAGATGCGCTTCGACATGGAGATCGGCGACCCGGGCCACCTCGACTCGCTGCTCTCCACCATCCGGGCGATCGACAGCGTGTACGACGCCTACCGCGTCGTCCCCGGCAAGGCGTAGCGCCGCCGCCTCCCGCTACGGTCCTCCTCCGTGGAGGTCCGCGTGATCGGGCCCGTCGAGGTGGTGGGCGACGACGGCGCCGTCGTGGCCGTTCCCGGGCGGAAACTGCAGCTCCTGGTGGCCGTGCTCGCCGCCGCGCCCGGGCGCGTGACCACGGTCGACCGGCTGGTCGACGTGCTCTACGGCGAGGACCTGCCGTCCAACCCGGCCAACGCGGTGCAGGTGCTGGTGTCCCGCCTGCGGCGGCGGCTCGCCACGGCCGGGTTGGCGGACGTCGTCGACGGGGGAGCGGCCGGGTACCGCCTACGCCTCGGTCCCGAGGACGTGGACGCCGGGCGGTTCGCGGCGCGGGTGGCCGCCGGCCGGGCCGCCAGCGACCCGACGGCGGCGGCCGCCGCATTCGGGGACGCCCTGGCGCTGTGGCGGGGCGAGCCCCTGGCGGGCGTCGGGGCGGACGCGTGGGCCGACGCCGGCAGCGTGCTGAGCGCCATCGTCACCGAGCTCGGGCTGGACCAGCTGGCCCTGGCCGGCGGTGCCGTGCCGACGACGCCCGAGGACTGGCGGACGTCCTCGGGGACCGGTCGGCCGTCCTGGTCCTCGACAACTGCGAGCAGGTGGTGGACGAAGTGGCGGCGCTGGCCGCCGCCCGGGTCATCACCTCGGCGGCGCTGATCATGATCAGCGTGTTCCTGGCCTTCGTCGGCTCGGAGGACGTCACGATGAAGATGTTCGGCCTCGGGCTGGCCACCGCCGTCCTGCTCGACGCCACGATCGTCCGGATGGTCCTGGTGCCGGCGACGATGGCGATGCTCGGCAACGCCAACTGGTGGCTGCCGGGTTGGCTCGACCGCATCCTGCCGCACATGGACCTGGAGGCGGCCCCCGAGTCCGAGCCCGAGCCCGAGGCGGCCCCCGCCGAGGAGCCGGACGCCGAGCCGGTGGCGGCCTGACACAGCCTCCCGGTACGGGCGGGTCGACCTGAGGTCGGCCCGCCCACGGGCGCGCCCGGGGGCGCGGCGGTCGTGGTTCGGGGACGGGGTGGGCCGGGCGCCTAATGTCGGGCCCCATGGCTTCGGGGGAGCGTGACGCCGGTCAGCGGCAGTGGGTGCTCGCGCTGCTGGCGGTGTGCGCCCTCGGCCTGGCGGTTCGCGTCGGCTACGTGCTGAACCACGAGCTGGACGACATCGGCGGCGACGCCCGCTACTACCACGAGGCCGCCAACCTCCTGGCCGACGGCGACGGCTTCGTCCACCCCTTCTACCTGGACGACGGCCGCAGGGTCCCCGGCGCCGACCACCCGCCGGCCTACCAGGTCGCCCTGGCGCTGCCGTCACTGCTGGGGTTCGACTCGGTGCGCGACCACCAGCTGTTCTCGGCCCTGCTCGGCACGCTCACCGTCGGGCTCGTGGGGCTGGCCGGACGCCAGGTGGCCGGCCGGCGGGTCGGGCTCGTCGCCGCGGTGATCACGGCCCTCTACCCCGACGTCTGGCTGAACGACGGCGCCCTCATGTCCGAGACGCTGGCCCTGCTGGCCGGCGTGCTCGTGGTCATGGCGGCGTACTGGTGCTGGGAGTCGCCCTCGGTCCGGCGCTTCGCCCTGGTCGGGGCGGCCGTCGGGTTCGCCACGCTGGCGCGGGCAGAGGCGGCGCTGCTGGTGCCGCTGGTGGCGTGGCCCCTGGCGGCGTGGGCGCGGGGCCTCGACGGCTGGCGCCCCCGGCTGGGCCGGCTCGCCCTGGCCACGGGCGTGGCGGGGCTCGTGCTGGTGCCCTGGGTCGTGCCCAACCTGGTCCGCTTCCAGGAACCGGCCACGCTGTCGACCCAGCTCGGGCCGACCCTCGACGTGGCCAACTGCGACGAGACCTACTCGGGCCCGGCGCTGGGCTCGTGGTCCTTCGCCTGCGCCATGGAGTCCGACGCCGTCGTGCGGGCGCACCCCGACTACGACACGGTCGACCGCTCGGTCATCGACGGCTGGCTCACCGACCGGGCGATCACCTATGCCCGCGACCACACCGACCGCTGGCCCGCCGTCGTCGCCGCCCGCCTGGGCCGCACCGTCGGCCTCTACGCCCCCGGCGACCAGCTGCGCTTCGACCGCTACGCCGAGAACCGCCCCATGTCGGCGTCCCGGGCCGGGCTGGCGATGTTCTACCCCCTGGCCGTCGCCGCCATCGCCGGGGTGGTCGTGCTGCGTCGGCGCGGCGTGCCCTCGTTCCCCCTCGTCGCCGGCATCGCGAGCGTGCTCGTCACCGCCGTCCTGTTCTACGGCTCGACCCGGTTCCGGGCGCCGGCCGAGCCCTCGATCGTGCTGCTCGCCGCGGTGGCGGTGGACGCTCTCGTCCGGCGCCTGCGCGGCGAGGGCGACGGGGGGCCGCCCGCCAGGGTCGCGCCGGCCGCCGAGCCGCCCCTCGCGGCGCCCGAACCAGCGCAAACACCCGACCAAACGGTGGTGGGGCAGGGCTCGCAGCGCAGCTAGCGTTGCGTCCTCATGCCCGAGTCGTTCCGCGCCCCGATCGGCACGCAAGACGTGCTGCCTCCCGACTCCGCCCGCTGGCAGGCGATGGTCGCCACCTTCGCCGGCGTGGCCGAGCGCTTCGGGTACGGGCTCGTGCACGGGCCGCTCTTCGAGGACGTGGGGGTGTTCCAGCGCCTGGGCGCCGGCACCGACGTCGTCCGCAAGGAGATGTACGACTTCCGCGACAAGGGCGACCGCCACCTGGCGCTTCGCCCCGAGGCCACCGCCTCGGTCGCCCGGGCGTTCGTGCAGCACCGGCCGCAGGTCCCCTGGAAGGTGTGGTGCCTCACGCCGGCGTTCCGCTACGAGCGGCCGCAGGCCGGCCGGCTGCGCCAGCACCACCAGGTCGACGTCGAGGCGCTCGGCGCCGCCGACCCCGATCTCGACGTCGAGGTGATCGCCCTCGCCGCCGCCTACCTGGGCGCCCTCGGGCTGCGGCGCTGGCGGCTGGCCATCAACACGATGGGCACCCCGGAGGACCGGGCGGCCTTCGCCGCCGTCCTGCGCGGGTGGCTGGCCGAGCGCGCCGGCGACCTGGCCGCGGAGGACCGCGAGAAGGTCGACACCCACCCGCTGCGGGTCCTCGACTCCAAGCGGCCCGAGACCCAGGCCGTCGTGGCCGGCGCCCCCCGCATGGCCGACGCCCTCGACGCCGCCTCCCGCGCCCACTTCGAGCGGGTGCAGGCGGGGCTGACGGCGCTCGACATCCCGTTCGAGGTCGACCCCGGGCTCGTCCGCGGGCTCGACTACTACACGCACACGCTGTTCGAGTTCCAGAGCCTGGCGCTCGACGCCGCCCAGTCCACCGTCATCGGCGGCGGGCGCTACGACGGGCTGGTCGAGCAGCTCGGCGGGCCGCCCACGCCCGGGATCGGGTTCGGGTCCGGCATCGAGCGGATGCTGCTGGCCTGCGACGCCGAGGGCGTGTTCGCCGCGCCCGAGACGACGCTCGACGCCTTCGTGGTCGACGCCACCGACGGGTCCGCCGCCCGCGACCTCACCGCCGAGCTGCGCGGCGCCGGCCTCCGGGCCGACCGGGCGTTCGACCGCCGGTCCATGAAGGCGCAGATGAAGGCGGCCGGGCGCTCCGGCGCCCCCGTCGCCGTGATCGTCGGCGAGTCCGAGGCCGCCGACGGCACCGCCACCGTGCGCGACCTGCGCCAGGCCGAGCAGCAGGTCGTCCCCCGTACCGAGGTCGTGACCCTCGTGCGCAAGATCCTGGAGGGATCGTGAGCCAGCCCACCGAGCCGAGTGCCCCCGCCGTCGGGCTGCGCACCCACTGGTGCGGCGAGCTCCGCACCGCCCACGTCGGCGAGCGGGTCGCCCTGTGCGGGTGGGTGGCGCGCCGCCGTGAGCACGGCGACCAGCTCGCGTTCGTCGACCTGCGCGACCGCGAAGGGGTCGTCCAGTGCGTGGTCAACGGGGCGGTCGAGGCCCGCACCGAGTGGGTCGTGCGCATCACCGGCACGGTCCGGGCCCGGCCCGAGGGCACGGTCAACGACGGCCTGCCCACCGGCGAGGTCGAGGTGGGCGAGTGCGAGGTCGAGATCCTCAACCCGGCCGAGCCGCCGCCCTTCCCCCTCGACGACCGGGTCGAGACCGACGAGACGATCCGCCTGCGCCACCGCTACGTCGACCTACGCCGCGACCGCCTGCAGCGCAACCTGCGCGCCCGGGCGAAGGCGAACAGCGCCATCCGCGCGTCGATGGAGGGCCAGGGCTTCACCGAGATCGAGACGCCCATGCTGATCGCGTCGACGCCCGAGGGCGCCCGCGACTTCGTGGTCCCGTCGCGGCACAAGCCGGGCACCTTCTACGCCCTGCCCCAGAGCCCACAGCTGTTCAAGCAGCTGTGCATGGTGGGCGGCATCGAGCGCTACTACCAGATCGCCCGCTGCCTGCGCGACGAGGACCTGCGGGCCGACCGCCAGTTCGAGTTCACCCAGCTCGACATGGAGGCCAGCTTCGTCGGCCAGGCCGAGGTCATCGCCTTCGTCAACGAGGCCGTGCGCGCCTGCACGCAGGCGATCACCGGCGTCGACGTCGACACGGCGTCGTTCGGCCGCATGACGTGGGAGGAGGCGGCCGAGCGCTACGGCTCCGACAAGCCCGACACCCGCTTCGGGATGGAGCTGGTCGAGCTGACGCCGGTGTTCGCCACGACCGGGTTCAAGGCGTTCCAGGCGCCGTGCGTCAAGGGCATCCGGGTGCCGGGCGGGGCCGAGTTCACCCGCAGGAGGCTCGACGAGCTGACCGACCAGGCGAAGCGCTGGGGCGCCAAGGGCCTCGTGTGGATGCGGGTCACGGCGGAGGGGCTCGACAGCCCTGTCGCCAAGTTCCTGTCCGAGGACGAGCTGGCGTCGCTCCGCTCCACCATGGCGGCCGAGCCCGGCGACCTGCTGCTGCTCGTCGCCGACGAACGCTCCCAGGTCCGCCACGTGCTCGGCCTGCTTCGGCTCGAGCTGGGCCGCCTGCCGGTGACGGAGGGCGGGCTGAACTTCCTGTGGATCGTCGACTTCCCGCTGTTCGAGGCGCTGGGCGACGACAAGCGGCCGATTCCGGCCCACCACCCGTTCACGATGCCGCACCCCGAGGACATGGGCCTGCTCACGGCCGACGACCCCTCCGAGCTGCTGAAGGTCCGGTCGCAGGCCTACGACCTGGTGCTCAACGGGTCGGAGCTCGGCTCGGGCTCGGTGCGAATCCACCGCTCCGACGTCCAGCAGACGATCTTCTCGCTGCTGGGCATCTCCGAGGAGGAGGCGAAGGGCAGGTTCGGCTTCCTGCTCGAGGCGTTCCGCTACGGCGCCCCGCCGCACGCCGGCTTCGCCTTCGGTATCGACCGGCTCGTCGCCCTGCTCGTGGGCGAGGAGAACATCCGCGAGGTCATCGCCTACCCGAAGACGCAGTCGGGCGTGGACCCGCTGACGAACGCCCCGGCGCCCATCGACCCGGGGCAGCTCAACGAGCTGGGCCTGCGCCTCCTCCCGCCCACGGCCTGACCCACTCGGCCCGACCGGCCCCGGCCGTCCGCCGCTACTGGCGGGCGCCCGGCGGCGGCATCGAGGCGATGGCCTCGACGAAGTCGCGGTGGGCGATCGGGGTCATGTCGGCCGTCCCGCCGGCCCGCGCCTCCTCCAGCGCCTTGCGCCACTGGACCCGGCGGACCACCTCGTCGAGATCGGCGCCGGTGAAGCCCGGGGTCAGCTCGGCCAGGCGGTGGACGTCGATGTCGTCGTCCAACAGCCGGAACTCGGCCGTCTCGTGGGCGGTCACGAGCCGCCGCAGCATCGTGAGCAGGATGTCGGCCCGGCCCGCCGTGTCCGGCATGGGGACCTCGACCTTGATGTCGAAGCGGCCGGCCCGGACGATCGAGGCGTCGATCCGGCCTCGGAAGTTCGTGGTGGCGACCACCATGACCCGGGGGTTGTCCTGGGCGAGGGTGTTCATCTCCTGCTTGAACAGGCCCGCCAGCGAGTTGTTCATCTGGCTGGCGGCGTCGGAGGGCGTGCCCGTGTACGAGATGATGCTCTCGAACTCGTCGAACAGCAGGACGGTCGGCCGGGTCACCGCCCGGGCCTCGGCGAAGATCTTCTCGAGGTTCCGCTCCGAGGCGCCGACCCACTTGTCGACGATGTCCGGGGCGCTCACCTCCCGCAGCTCGGCGCCGGCCTCGACGGCCAGGGCCTTGGCCAGCGTGGTCTTCCCGGTCCCCGGTGGCCCGTAGAGCAGGATGCCCCGGGGCCGGCGGGCGCCCCACTTGGCCATCACCTCCGGGTGCCGGAACGAAACGGCGATGTCGCGCAGGTCGGCGACGATCAGGTCGAGGCCGCCGAGGGCCTCGAGGCCGGGATGGGCGGCGGTCCCGGCGGCGGCACGGCTGGCGTCGACCACGTAGGAGCGCCCCTCGACCAGGCCGTCGTCGCCCCCGACCGCGGTGGCGACCTCGAGCAGCAGGCGTACGAAGGCGGCCAGCTCCTCGGGCGTGGCGTCGCCGTCGGGGCCGAGCGGGACCTCGACCGTGGCCGTCCGCCCCTGGCGCCGGCGGGCGTGGCGGATGGCGATGTCCCGCCCGTACGCCTCGCTCGCCACGGACGTGGGTAGGTCCTCGTCGTCGCGGGATGCCGCCGCCTTCGACCGGCCGTTGGTGTCGCCGCCCCCGCCTCCGCCGAGCGACGTCACGGCGGTGAGCAGGTCCATCGCCACGCCGAGGAAGTCGGCGGGGGCCGCGGTGGGCGTGCCGGCCAGGCGGATGGTGCCCCGGAGGACCGGCTCGGCCTCCGGCGTGCCGCCCAGGGCACCCGCGGCGGCGGCGATCACCGACAGGGCGACGCCACGGACCGGCTCGGGCCAGTCGCCGGTGAGGCCGACGGCGACGCCGCTCGTGCGCAGGACGGCCTCGGGGTCGATGATCCGGACCGTGGCGCCGTAGTGCTGCACGACGTCGACACGCGGGCGGTAAGCGGAGGCCATGGCGGTGGGCTACCCCGTCGAACCGGCTCAGACCCGGTCGAGGAGAACCGTGAGGGCGTCGTTCACGTCGCGCCGGGCCGCGTCCCACCGGCGACCGCGCACCCGCAGCGCTCCGGCCCCGACGGCGGCGCCGGCCGGGAACGCCATCAGCACGAACGCCGGCTCGGCCAGGAGCGCCCCGCCCACCCCGGTGACGAGCGTGACGGCGGCGCCGGTGGCGGCGGATGACCCCACGACGGCCGACCGGCTCACCGCCAGCTCGGCTTCGACCCGCACCAAGGCCCCGTCGTCGGTCGGCGTGGCGATCGTGGTCATGCTCACGACGTCGGCCAGGAAGAGGGACCCGTTGAAGTCGAGCTTGCGCCGCAGCTTGGCCACCATGTCGGTGCGGGGCCGGTACACCGTGCGGTCGGCGCTGCGGCGCCGGACCTCGAACATCTGCTGGCGCAGCAGCCCGTCGAGCACGGCCAGCGCGGTCTCGGGCGGCGCCGCCACCAGCCGCTGTTCGGCCACGACCGGCGACGCGGGGGCCTTCGTGCGGGTGGCCCGCCGCGCCAGGCGCCCGTTGGCCCGGGCCATGGCGGGCACCCCGCCGGCGGCGACGCCGGTGCCCGGGACGGCGGGCGTGCCCCGGGCGGGGCTGGGCGGCCCGGCGGCAGTCGTGTGCGGGCCGCCCAGCGACCCCACCCGCAGCTCGGCGACGGCCTGGCGCACGGCGGCGGTGGAGAGCCCCACCTCGCTGGCGGCCTCCTCGACGGCGCGGGCGTCGTAGCGCTCGTCATGGACCGTGCCCGGGCCGTCGGCCAGGGCCTCGAGCTCGGCCGCCCGGCGCAGCACGAGGACGACCTCCTCGGAGGTGAGCTGCACGTCGCGCCGGGCCTCGGTCACGCCCCCCATGATGGCGGCCCCGACCCGGTCCCGCGCTCGCGCCGGGGATGGTTCCCGACGTTTCCGGGGGTGGCGACCCCGATCGGGATCGACGTGGCTGCCCGGAAACCCGTGCGGTCCCCGAACACGGACGCACGGACGAGGGAACGACGGGACGGCGGGGCGCCGGTACCCTCGCCCCGCGATGGCGAGAGGCGGCCCGGGCGCGGGCGACGACCTGTTCACGGCCGCGGCCGAGGAGCACCTGGCGAGCCAGGCGCCGCTCGCCGCCCGGCTGCGCCCGCGCCGGCTCGACGACATCGTCGGCCAGGAGGCCCTCGTCGGGAAGGGCCGGCCGCTGCGGGTGCTGGTCGAGGGCGACCGCCTCTCGTCGGTGATCCTGTGGGGGCCGCCGGGCACTGGGAAGACCACGCTGGCCCAGGTCATCGCCGAGCACACCGCCAAGGCGTACGAGCAGCTGTCCGCCGTCGCGGCCACCGTCAAGGACGTCCGCGAGGTCATCGCCCGGGCCGAGCAGCGCCTCGGCGAGCGGGGCCAGGGGACGATCCTGTTCCTCGACGAGGTCCACCGGTTCAACAAGGCGCAGCAGGACGCCCTGCTGCCGTCCGTCGAGTCCGGGCTGCTCGTCCTCGTGGGGGCCACGACCGAGAACCCGTACTTCGAGGTCAACGCGCCCTTGATGAGCCGCTCGACGCTGTTCCGGCTCCAGCCGCTGGGGCCGGAGGCGATCGGCGAGCTGCTGCGCCGGGGCCTCGCCGCCGAGGACGCCACCGCCGACGACGAGGCGATCGCCCACCTGGCCGAGCGCTCCGGCGGCGACGGCCGCCACGCCCTGACCAGCGTCGAGGTGGCAGTGGCCCTCGCCCGGGCCCGGGAGGCCGAGGCGGGGGAGTCGGACCCCGCGCGCGGCCCGAACGTCACGGTCGCCGACGCCGAGGCGGCGCTGGGCACCAAGGTCCAGCGCTACGGCCGGGACGACCACTACGACGTGGTCTCCGCGTTCATCAAGAGCGTCCGGGGCTCGGACCCGCAGGCCGCGCTGCACTGGCTGGCCCGCATGCTGGAGGCGGGGGAGGACGCCCGCTTCATCGCCCGCCGCCTGGTCATCCTCGCCAGCGAGGACATCGGCGAGGCCGACCCGCAGGGGCTCGTCGTCGCCACGGCGGCGGCGCACGCCGTCGAGTACGTCGGCCTGCCGGAGGCGCAGCTCAACCTCGCCCAGGCCACCGTGCACCTGGCCACGGCGCCCAAGTCCAACCGGGTGGCGCTCGGCATCTGGCAGGCCCGGGCCGACGTGGCCAAGGGGACGGGCGGCGAGGTGCCGGTCCACCTGCGCGACGCCCACTACCCGGCCGCCCGTTCGCTGGGGCACGGGACGGGCTACGACTATCCTCACGACGACCCGCGGGGCTGGGTGCCGCAGCGCTACCTGCCCGACGAAATGGGCGACGCCGTCTACTACGCACCGTCCCCGCACGGTTACGAGCAGGAGATCGCCACGCGCATGCAACGGTTGGGCGACGAGGCCCCCGAACTCCCCGACGGCGACCCGGCCGGAGGCGGCGAGTGAGCGCCACCGACCTCGCCGCCGTGATCGTGGCCGGCTGCTCGGTCGTCGCCGTGGTCCTGCTGGCCGTGGCGATGATCGCCCTGGTGCGCACGCTGCGGGCCATGCGTGACGTGGCCCACGTGCTGCGCACCGAGACCGTGCCGGTCCTCGACGACCTGCGCGAGACCGTCGACGTCGCCAACCTCGAGATCGAGCGCCTCGACCGCCTCGTCACGACGGCCGAGTCGGTGACGGGCACGGTCGACTCCGCCTCCCGCCTGGCCTACGTCGCCATGGCCAACCCGGTCATCAAGGGCGTGGCGTTCGCCAGCGGCACCGCCAGGGCGGCCCGCCGCCTCCGGGGCCGCAAGGCCGAGGCCGAGGGCTGACACCCACGTCCCCTGGGAGGATCCCGTGTTTCTCGTCCGCCGACTCGTCTGGTTCACCACCGGGGCCACCGCCGGGTTCGGTGGCGCGATGTGGGTGCGCCGCCAGGTGCTGCGCAAGGTCGAGCGCCTGGTGCCCGACCGGGTGGCGGCCGACGCCGCCGTCTCGGC
>DATFOS010000190.1:0-22919 GCA_035265325.1 Acidimicrobiales bacterium | reverse complement strand
CTCGTGGCCGCCGCCGCCGTCATGGGGACGCTCTTCATGCTCGAGCGCCTGTCGACCGGCGGCGTGCTGGCCCCGGTGCTGACGCACGTGACCTGGTCGGCGCTCATGCTGCTCGCCCTCCCGCATTGACGACCTGCTCGCCCTCGACCGCGTCCTCGGGCGGGTGGACGCCCCGCGTCGCGGGCTGACGACGTCCGCCTCGCTCGGGTCCCGGGGTTGGAGGGATATCCCCTGCCCCCATAGCGTACGAACGTGACCACCACGTACACCGTCACCGGCATGACATGCGATCACTGCGTGAAGGCCGTGGAGTCCGAGGTCGCGGGCGTCCCGGGCGTGGCAGGGGTCGACGTCGACCTGGCGTCCGGGCGGGTCCGGGTGTCGTCGGAAGAGCCCGTCGACGACGCCGCCGTGCGCGCCGCCGTGGCCGAGGCGGGGTACGAGGTCACGGCGTGAGCCCAGGCATCCGTCTCGCCGCGTTCGGCGTGGCGCTCGGCGCCACGTTCGGGGCCGGGGCCGCCCTGGGCACCGCCGTCGGCCCGTGGGAGGACGGCGACCCGCCGGCCCATCACGACGCCGACGGGCACGGGAACGGCACCAGCGGGCCGGACGCCCACGCAAGCCACGACACGACGACGACGGGCGCCGTCCCGCCGGCCGGCCCGACCACCGGGGCGCCCGGTGGCGACTGACGCCGGGGCGCTGGCACCCCCGGCCGACGTCGTCGCTGCGGACGCCGCCGGCGACCGCGTCGAGCTCGTGGTGGGCGGCATGACGTGCGCCTCCTGCGCCGCCCGGGTCGAGCGCACGCTCAACAAGCTCGACGGCGTCACGGCGACGGTGAACTACGCCACCGAGCGGGCCGCGGTCGCGGCGCCGCCCGGCGTGCGGGTCGAGGACCTGGTCGGCGCCGTCGAGCGCGTCGGCTATAGCGCCCGCCCCGCGGTCGATGACGAGACCGAGGACGAGTCCCGCCTCGCCGCCCTGCGCCGCCGCCTCGTGGTCGCGACCGTCCTGGCGCTGCCCGTCGTCGTGCTGGCGATGGTGCCGGCCGCCCAGTTCCGCGGCTGGCAGTGGGTGTCGCTGGCCCTGGCCACGCCGGTCGTGATGTGGGCCGGCCTGCCCTTCCATCAGGCCGCCTGGGCGAACGTGCGCCACGCCGCGGCCACGATGGACACGCTCGTCTCGGTGGGCACGCTCGCCGCCTACGGCTGGTCGATCGTGGCCCTCACGGTCGGCGACGCCGGCGAGCTGGGCATGACCCACGGCTTCTCGCTGGTCGCCGAGCGGGGCGGCGGCCTCGACCAGGTCTACCTGGAGGTGGCCGCCGGGGTGACGGCGTTCCTCCTGGCCGGGCGCTACGCCGAGGCTCGGGCCAAGCGCCGGTCCGGGGCCGCCCTGCGGGCGCTGCTGCGGCTGGGCGCCCGCGACGTGGCGATCCTGCGTGACGGCGTCGAGGTCCGCGCGCCGGTCGAGGCGCTGGCCCTGGGCGACCGCTTCGTGGTCCGCCCGGGCGAGACGATCGCCACCGACGGCGTCGTCGACGAGGGAACGTCCGCCATCGACGCTTCCCTCCTCACCGGCGAGAGCGTGCCGGTCGAGGTCGGCCCCGGCGACGACGTGGCGGGCGCCACCGTCAACGCCGGTGGGCGGCTGGTCGTCCGGGCCACCCGGGTCGGCGCCGACACGGCCCTGGCCCGGATCGCCCGCCTGGTCACGGAGGCCCAGACCGGCAAGGCGCCGGTCCAGCGGCTCGCCGACCGGGTGTCCGCCGTGTTCGTCCCGCTCGTCCTGGCGTTGGCGGCCGGGACCGCCGGGTTCTGGTGGGGCGCCACCGGCGAGGTCACCGACGCCTTCACGGCGGCCGTGGCCGTCCTGATCGTCGCCTGTCCCTGCGCCCTCGGCCTCGCCACGCCGACCGCCCTCCTCGTGGGCACGGGCCGCGGCGCCCAGCTGGGCATCCTGATCAAGGGCCCGGAGGTGCTGGAGTCCACACGCCGGGTCGACACGGTCGTGCTGGACAAGACCGGCACGGTGACGACCGGCCGGATGGCCCTGGTCACGGTCGTGGTCGCGCCGGGCGTCGAGCCCATCGAGGTGCTGCGGCTGGCCGGCGCCCTCGAGGACGCGTCCGAGCACCCCATCGCCCGGGCCATCGCCGCCGCCGCCCGGGCCCGGGTGGTGCTGCCGCCGGTGACAGGGTTCGCCGCCACCGCCGGCCTCGGCGTGACGGGGGAGGTCGAGGGGCGCACGGTGGTGGCCGGGCGCCCGTCCTTCCTGGCGGGCCTCGGCCTGGCGACCGACGACGGGGCCGCCGCCGCGGTGGAGGCCGCGGCCAACGACGGCCGGACGCCGGTGCTCGTGGGCTGGGACGGTGCCGTCCGGGCCGTCCTCGTCGTGGCCGACACGGTGAAGCCGACGTCGGCCGAGGCCGTCCGGCGCCTGCGGGGCCTGGGCCTCCGTCCCGTGCTGCTGACCGGCGACGGCGAGCGGGCCGCCCGCGCCGTCGCCGCCCAGGTCGGCATCGACGACGTCGCCGCCGGGGTCCTCCCGGAGGCCAAGGTGGCCGCCGTCGCCCGCCTGCAGGACGAGGGCCGCGTGGTCGCCATGGTCGGCGACGGGGTCAACGACGCCGCCGCCCTCGCCCGGGCCGACCTCGGACTCGCCATGGGGACCGGCACCGACGTGGCCATCGAGGCGTCCGACCTCACGCTGGTGCGCGGTGACCTGCGCGCCGCCCCCGACGCCATCGCCCTGGCCCGCCGGACCCTGACGGTCATCAAGGGCAACCTGTTCTGGGCCTTCGCCTACAACGTGGCCGCCCTGCCGGTCGCCGCCGCCGGGCTGCTGAACCCGATGCTGGCCGGCGCCGCCATGGCGTTCTCCAGCGTCTTCGTCGTCACCAACAGCCTGCGCCTCCGCCGCTTCCGGGCGGCGTAGGCGGCCCCGGGCCCCGCGTCAGGGCGGGGCCGGGGAGGGGTCGGCCAGCAGCAGGTCGCTGAAGCGCCGCATGGCGGCGTCGACGGCGGCCCGATCACCGGTCGCCAGCAGGTCGAGCAGCAGGCCTCGCGCCGTGGCCAGGTAGAGGCGGACGTCCGCGGCCGCCGCCTCCGGGGGGAGGCCGACCCGCTCCGCCGCGTCGATCACCGGCTCCACCCACGGCTCGACGAGGTTGGCGAGCAGGCCCTCGGTGCCGGGGCGGCCCTGCAGCGCCTGGCCCACCATCTCGAAGAACAGCCGCTCGAGCGGGGCCAGCTCCGGGTCGGTGAGCCGCTCCCAGAACCGCCACCCCACGTCGGCCGGGGCCTCCCCCGGTTGCGGCTCGAGTTCGGCCATCGCCGCCCGCTGCTGGGCCTCGACCTCCCCCACGACCGCGCTGAGCAGGCCCTCCTTCGAGCCGAAGTGGTACAGGAGCATGCGGTGACTCGTGCCGAGGGCGGTCGCCAGCCGGCGCAGGCTGAGGTCACCCCAGCCGTGGGCGGCGACGTGCGCGACGGCGGCGTCGAGCAGCTTCTGGCGGGAATCCTCGTCCGGCACCTTGACGTTGTACCACGCGGTACATGTACCATGCGGTACATCGAACGGGAGGGAGAGCCATGGCACGTCAGGTGATCGACCACACCGCCACCACCACCGCCGACCCGGCGACCGTCTACCGGCTCCTGCGCGACGGCGCGAGCTGGCCCGTCTTCTCGGGCCTGGGCTCGTTCGAGCTCGAGCGGCCGAGCGACGACGGCGAGCCGGGCGAGGGCCTCGGGGCGATCCGCATCTTCCGCACGAAGCAGCCGATCGGCGAGATCGCCAACCGCGAGCTGATCGTCGAGGCCGTGCCGAACGAGCGCTACGCCTACGAGCTGCTCGAGGGCCTGCCGTTCCGCGACTACCGGGCCACGATCGAGCTGACGCCCGAGGGCACCGGCACGCGGATCCACTGGCGCTCGACGTTCCGGGGCAAGTTCCCCGGCATCGGCCCGCTCTACCGCCGGAGCCTCGACGGCTTCATCGCCCAGCTGGTCACCGGGCTGGCCGAGTACGCCCCCACCGTGGCCGGCACCCGGCCCTGACCCGGGTCAGGCGACGGGGGCGTGGAGGTCGAGGCCGGCGAGCTTGTCCGGGTTGCGGACGATGTGGATCGTCGCCACCCGGCCCGCGGCGACGCCGAAGGCCATCGTGATGAGTGGCTCGCCGTCCTGGCGGATCACGATGCCGGGCTCGCCGTTGAGCGCCTGCGCCTCGACCTCGACGTCCAGGTCGGCGTAGCGCCGCGCGAGCCATGCCATGAAGCGGCTGACCCGGTCCGGGCCGACGATCGGCCGGCGGGCGGCCCGGAAGCGCGGCCCACCGTCGCTGATCAGCACGCACTCCTCGCCCAGCAGGGCCACCAGGCGGTCGACGTCGGCGGCGGCGAAGGCGTCGAGCAGTTGGGACGCGACGGCCTGGGCCTCGGCCGGCGGGGCGTGCTCGGGCCGCTCGGCCCGCACGCGGCGCCTCGCCCGGCTCGCCACCTGCCGGCAGGCCTCGGGAGAGCGGCCCACGACCTCGGCGATCTGGGCGTAGGGCATGTCGAAGACATCGGCGAGGAGGAACACGACCCGCTCGACAGGGCCGAGCGTGTCGAGGACCCGCAGGAAGCCGAACGTCAGCGACTCCGCCCGCTCGGCCATCCCGGCGGGGTCGCCGTCATCCGCACCGTCGGCGAGGCCGCTCGGCGCCCCGCCCGCTGCCGGCACCCGGGCCGCCCGCCCGGCCAGCGCTCCGCCGGTCGGGACCGGCTCGGGCAGGTAGGGCCCGACGTAGGACTCCCGGCGGACGCGCGCCGACTTCAGCGTGTCGAGCGCCAGGCGTGACACCACGGTCGTCAGCCAGGCCTCGGGATTCTCGATCGTGGCCGGGTCGGCCCGCCGGGCACGCAGCCAGGCCTCCTGGACGATGTCCTCGGCCTCGACCCGCGACCCGGTGACCCGGTACGCGACGCCGACCAGGTGAGGGCGCTCGGCGACGAGCGCCCGCTCCAACCTGTCGAGCGGGGCGTGGTCCACGGCCATGGTCGTTCTCCTCGTTGCCGTCCACGTCTACCCGACGAGGCGGCGAAGGGGAACATGACAGGGCGGGGGAGCACGCTCCGGCCCCGCTCGTCAGCCGTTCTTGGGGAGGTCCCTGTACGGCGTGTTCTTGTCGAACCCGGGCTCCTTGGGGAGGCCGAGGACCCGCTCGCCGATGATGTTGCGCTGGACCTGGTCGGTGCCGCCGTAGATCGGCGGGCCCTGGGCGAACAGCGCCGACTCGGTGACGCCGGCCAGCCACGGCATGCCGGTGGCCTCGTCGAGCTCCTTGCGGCCCTCGGCCGTGTAGGCGTGCAGCGTGCCGTAGGCGCCGGCGATCTCGAGGCCGAGGTCACGCGACAGGCGGACCATGTTGGACATCGTCAGCTTGGCGATGTTGGGCAGGCCCGGGATGTCACGCTTGGCGGCCATGGCGGCCTTGAGGCGCAGGTTGTTGAACCGGGCCACCTCGCCCATGGTGTGCAGCTGCATGAGGCGCTGGCGGATGTGGGGGTCGGCGGCCTTGCCGGCGCCCTTGGCCAGGGAGGCGAGGCCCTTGGCCGACGAGCCGAACAGGGCGGCGCCCCCGCCGCCGCGCCGGCCGCCGGTGACGACGAAGTCGCCGGCCCGCTTGGGCAGGTCGCCGGCGACCGTGCCGGCCGACGCGAGCGAGGCCGCCCCCGAGCCGCCGCCGGCGCCCAGGCCGGACCGCTCGAACATCAGCGTGGTGTTCGCCACCCGCCAGCCGTTGCCGAGGCCGCCGATGACGGCGTCGGCCGGGACCCGGGCCTCCTCGAGGAAGACCTCGTTGAAGAGGGCCCGCCCGGTCATCTCGCGCAGGGGCCGCACGTCGATGCCCGGCTGGTGCATGTCGATGACGAAGTAGGTGATGCCGGCGTGCTTGGGCTGCTCGGGGTCGGTCCGGGCGATGAGCATGCCGAGGTCGGTGGCGTGGCCGCCGGACGTCCACACCTTCTGGCCGGTGACGACCCACTCCTCGCCGTCCTTGACGGCCCGCGAGTTGAGGCCGGCCAGGTCCGAGCCGGCGCCCGGCTCGCTGAACAGCTGGCACCAGCCCCTCTTGCCGGTGACGATGTCGCGCAGGTAGCGCTTCTTCTGCTCGTCGTCGCCGTGGACCAGGATCGTCGGACCGGCAAGCAGCAGGCCCAGGCCGCCCGGCGCCGGCAGCGCACCGTGGGCCGAGATGGCGTTCTGCACCTGGACCCCGTCGGAACGGCTCAGGCCCTTGCCGTGCCACTCCTCGGGCCAGGTCGGGACCGCCCACCCCGAGTCGCCCAGCCGCTCCCACCAGGCCTCGACCGTGAGGTCGGGGTCCCAGTTGGCGGCGAGCCAGTCCTTGACCTCGGCGACGGCGTCCGATTCGGCCGTACGGTCGGCGGTGTCCGTCATTGCGTCATACCCCTCAATCGCGTGGCCGGGACCGCACTAGCCGACCATGTCTTGACCAGCGGGTCAAGCCCAGACCCGAACGTCGTTCAGACGCCGAGCCGGGGCCTAGTCAGGACCCTTCCCGGGGAGCGGCCCCGAACACCGCCATCATCTCGGCGGGGGCCACCTCCTCCAGCTGGTCGTAGGTGCACTGCTCGGGCCGCTTGTCGTCCCGCCAGCGCACCATCCGGGTGGCGTGCCGGAACCGGTTGCCCTGCAGGTGCTCGTAGCGGACCTCGACCACCCGCTCGATGCGGAGCGGGTCCCACGACAGGTCCTTCTTGGCGTTCCAGCGGCTGGGGGCGCCGGGCATGCGGCTGGCGTCCTCGCGGGCGTGGGCCGACGCCTCGGCCCACTCGCGCCACGGGTGGTCCCGCAGCGCGTCCTCCCGCAGGGGCGCGATCTCGCCGACCAGCTCGCCGCGGCGCGCCTTGGTGAACGAGGTGGCCACGCCCACGTGGTGGAGGCGGCCCTCGTCGTCGTAGAGGCCGAGCAGGAGGGAGCCGACGCCCTCGCCGTCCTTGTGCCGGCGGAACCCGGCGACCACGCAGTCGGCCGTGCGCTCGTGCTTGACCTTGAGCATCTTGCGCTCGTTCTGGAGGTACGGGCCGTCGGCCGGCTTGGCCATGACCCCGTCGAAGCCGGCGCCCTCGAAGCGGCGGAACCAGTCCTCGGCCACCGCGGGGTCGTCGGTCACCGGCGAGACGTGGACCCGCGGGTGGTCGCGCCCCACCAGCTCCTCGAGGAGGCGCCGCCGCTCGGTGAACGGCTCGGGCGTGAGGTCGCGGTCGCCGACGGCCAGCAGGTCGAACGCCACGAACCGGGCCGGCGTCTCGGCCGCCAGCTTGTTCACCCGCGAGGCCGCGGGGTGGAGGCGCTGCTGGAGCGTGTCGAAGTCCAACCCGTGGTCGCCCACGTAGACCAGCTCGCCGTCGACGACGCACCGCTCGGGCAGCACCTGGCGCAGTGGCTCGACCATCTCCGGGAAGTAGCGGGTCAGCGGCCGGTCGTTCCGGCTGCCCAGCTCGACCTCGTCGCCGTCGCGGAAGACCACGCATCGGAAGCCGTCCCATTTGGGCTCGTAGACCAGTCCCGGCCCGGGTGGGACCTCGTGGACCGCCTTGGCCAACATCGGCGCGACGGGGGGCATGACCGGCAGCTGCACGGCCGGGAGGGTACCCAGGCGGGGCGTTCCGGGGGCGTAGCACCGACGATTTCGGACAGAACCCAGGTCGCCGGTACTTTGGCGCCATGGTCGACCACTCGATGAGCGAGCGCATCGCCGACCTGGCGAAACGCAAGGAAGAGGCGCTCGCTCCCGGTAGCGACAAGTCGCGCAACCGCCAGCACGAGCGCGGCAAGCTGCTGGCCCGCGAGCGCATCGCGCTGCTGCTGGACGAGGGGTCGTTCCACGAGCTGGACCTCCTGGCCCGCCGGCCGCTCGAGTCCGGCTTCGAGGACCGGCCCTACACGGACGGCGTCATCACCGGCTGGGGCACGGTCGAGGGCCGCAAGGTCTTCGTGTTCTCGCAGGACTTCACGGTGTTCGGCGGCGCCCTCGGCGAGGTGTTCGCCGACAAGATCCACAAGCTGATGGACCTGGCCCTCAAGGCCGGGGCGCCCGTCGTCGGGCTCAACGACGGCGCCGGCGCCCGCATCCAGGAGGGCGTTGTCTCCCTCGACAGCTACGGCGGCATCTTCTACCGGAACGTCCAGTCGTCCGGCGTGGTGCCCCAGATCAGCGTGATCATGGGCCCGTGCGCCGGCGGCGCCGTGTACTCGCCGGCCATGACGGACTTCGTGTTCATGGTCGAGGACACGTCGTACATGTTCATCACCGGCCCCGACGTGGTGAAGACGGTGACCGGCGAGACCGTCACCCAGCAGGAGTTGGGCGGCGCGATCGCCCACGCCTCCAAGTCCGGCGTGTGCCAGTTCACGTCCGCCGACGACGCCGCCTGCATCGAGGACGTCCGCTACCTGCTGGGGTTCCTCCCCTCCAACAACCTGGAGGAGCCGCCGGTCGTCATCCCCGACGACGACCCGGGGCGGCTGACGCCCGAGCTGAACGACCTCATCCCGCCCAGCTCGAACATGCCGTACGACATGCACAAGGTGGTCGAGGCTGTCGTCGACGAGGGCGACTACTTCGAGTACGCCCCCCGCTGGGCGCCCAACATCGTGTGCGCGTACGCCCGCATCGACGGCAAGGTCGTCGGGATCGTCGGCAACCAGCCGATGCACCTGGCCGGCGTGCTCGACATCGAGGCGTCCGAGAAGGCCGCCCGCTTCGTGCGGACCTGCGACGCCTTCAACATCCCGCTGGTGACGTTCGTCGACGTGCCCGGCTTCCTGCCGGGCGTCGACCAGGAGCACGGCGGCATCATCCGCCACGGCGCCAAGCTGCTCTACTCCTTCTGCGAGGCCACGGTCCCCCGCATCCAGGTGGTGACCCGGAAGGCCTACGGCGGCGCCTACGTGGTCATGAACTCCAAGTCGATCGGCGCCGACCTGTCCCTGGCCTGGCCGTCCGCCGAGCTGGCGGTCATGGGCCCGCAGGGCGCCGTCGAGATCGCCTACCGCCACGAGATCGCGTCGGCGAGCGACCCGGTGGCCCGCAAGACCGAGCTGGTCGAGGAGTACACCGAGAAGTTCGCCAACCCCTACCGGGCGGCCGAGCGAGGCTTCGTCGACGACGTGATCGACCCCGCCGAGACCCGCATCAAGCTGGTGGCCGGCCTCGACATGCTGCGCTCGAAGCGCGAGGAACTCCCCAAGCGCAAGCACGGCAACGTCCCGCTCTGATGGACGACGCCGGCACACCCGCAGGGGCCCAGGTCAGCCGCGGCGGCGAGGCCACCGACGAGGAGGTCGCCGCCATCGTGGCCGCCGTCGAGGCGACCTGGCCGCGCGCGGTCGCGGCCACCGCTCCGGCCCCGCCGCAGCGGTGGCGGTTCTCGGGCCGCTGGTGGACCAAACCGGTCCCCCTGCGCCGCTCCCGTCCCTGGTGAGGAACCGGCCGCCGACCCGATGAGCAGGTCGGGTGTCCCGTCGCGGGCGGGCACCGACTGGTACTTTCCGGCCACTATGTCGAATTACCCGCCTCCCGGCGGCTACCCCCCGGCGGGCGGTAGCTACCCTCCCGGCCCTCCGGGCCCACCTCCCGGCGGCTGGGCCCCGCCCGGCCAGGCACCACCCGGCGCTCCGGGCGGCCCCGGCAGCGGCCAGTGGCCGCCGTCCGGCCCGCCCCCCCAGCAGCAGGGCCCCTGGCAGCAGCCCCCGCCCGGTGGGTACGGCGGCCCGGGCTACGGCGGCTACAACCAGGGGCCGCTGGCGTGGCCCAAGGCCGGCTGGTTCGTCCGGCTGGGCGCCGTGATCATCGACATCCTCATCATCTCCCTGATGCTCGTCCCGGCCTGGGTGTACCTGGTGACCGGCCCGACCGAGATCTCCAGCTGCTCGGTCGACGAGGAGGGCACGATCCAGTTCGGCGAGCCCGACAACGCCCTCTGTGAGGGGCCGACGGGCGCCACCTGGGCCATCTCGATCGCGCTCGGCGTCGCCGCCCTCGCCGGCAGCATCGCCTATTGGGCGCTCCTCGACGGCAAGCGCGGCCAGTCGCTCGGCAAGAGGGCCCTGAACATCAAGGTCGTCGACATCAACTCCGGCCTGCCGATCGGCGCCGGGCGGGGGGTGGGGCGATTCTTCGCCCGCTACCTGTCCGGCCTGCTGTGCGGGCTCGGCTACCTGTGGGCCCTGTGGGACGACCAACACCAGGCCTGGCACGACAAGCTCGTCAACTCGGTCGTCGTCCCGGCCTAGAGGCCGCAGACTCCTCGGGATGGACATCACGACCGTTGCCGACGACGAGGTGGTGCTCCACGACGGAGCCCGGGCGCTGCTCTACGAAGGCCTGGCGCCGGGTACCGAGCACCACCTCGACGGCGTGGCGGCCCGCACGCTCGACCGGCCGCCCGGCGAACGCCTGGCGACGGTGTGCACCGTCAACGACGTGCACTTCGGCGAGGAGTTCTGCGGGGTGATCGACGGGGCCGAATCCGGCCCCGTCTACTCCTCGCCCCCGGGGGCGGAGCCCTACCCGACGATGATGAACCGCTGCGCCGTCGCGGACATGGTCGCGGCGCAGCCGGACGCCGTCGTGGTGAAGGGCGACCTCACCGCCGGCGGCACGAAGGCCGAGTACCGGGCCTTCCTCGACATGTACGAGCCGGCCTTCGACGACCGGCTGATGCACGTGCGGGGCAACCACGACGCCGACCACGGCGAGGACTTCGCCTCCGACGCCCCGATCGCCCGCCACCTCCCCGGCGTGACGCTGGCGATGCTCGACACCTCCATCCCCGGGAAGGCCTCCGGGCAGGTGACGGCGAGCACGCTCGACTGGCTCGACACGCTGGCGGCCGAGGCCGACCGGCCGGTCCTCGTGTTCGGCCACCACCACCCGTGGGCTCCCGGGGCGGCCGAGCGGCCCGACGACTACTTCGGCATCCACCCCGACGACTCCGAGCGACTCGTCGAGCTGGTGGCCCGGCGGCCCCGCATCGTCGGGTACTTCGCCGGCCACACCCACCGGAACCGGGTCCGCCGCTTCGCCGCCACCGGCGCCTTCCCGTGGGTGGAGGTGGCCTGCGTGAAGGACTTCCCGGGCGCCTGGGCCGAGTATCGGGTGTTCGAGGGCGGCATCCTGCAGGTCGTCCGGCGCATCTCGGCCCCCGAGGCCCTGGCGTGGAGCGAGCGGACGCGCGACATGTTCGCCGGGCTGTACGGCGACTACGCCCTCGGCACGCTGGCCGATCGCTGCTTCTCGATCCCCCGGCGCGACCCCGCCGACGGCTGAGGGCCGGCCGGCGACACGGTGTGCTGTGACCGCGCTATTGCTCGCTGACTAGGGTCCGCCCCCGTGGAGGCGGAGTCATGAGATGCCCCAACTGCGGGACCGAGAACGTCCCGGGCGCCCCGGCCTGCGCCCGGTGCAACACCCCGCTCGCCGGGCCGCCTCAGGAGGGCGCGCCGGAGTGGGTACCGCCGCCTCAGGGGCCGGGGGAATGGGGCGCCCCGGGCGCACCGCCGCCCAGCCCCCAGCCCTCCGGTGACTGGGTACCGCCCGGCCAGCCGGCGCCGCCCGTCGACCAGTGGGGCCGGCCGATGGCGCCGCAGCCGTCGGGCGAGTGGGGGCAACCGGGCGCCGCCCCGCCGGGTGCACCGCAGGCCGCCTGGGGCCAGCCCGGTGGCCCGCCCTCGGGCGGCGGCTGGGCGCCCGCAGGCCCCGGTTACGGCACCGGCGGCTACCCGGGCCAGGGCCCTCGGAAGGACTCGACCCGCCGCAACCTGCTGGTGGCCCTCGGCATCCTGCTGGTCGTGGCGGTGGGCGCCGCCGCCTTCATCATGGCCGGCTCCGGCGACGACGAGACCGCCTCCGACGAGGTCGTCCTCGAGCCGATCGGCTCGGTCCAGCAGGACGACTTCGCCGGCAACCTCGACGCCGAGGACCTCGGTTCGTCCCTCAGCCAGGCCGTGACGGCCACACCGGCGCTGAGCGACGAGCCCGCCAGCGCGAGCCTGGTGGGCGGCGTGGCCGACGGCACCGAGCCCGGCCTGTACGGCGGCTCACGGGACGCCGCCGTGTGCGACGTCGACCAGCTGGTCGCCTTCCTCAGCGACCCCGCCAACTCGGCGGAGGCCGAAGCCTGGGCCGAGACGCTGGGCATCACGGTCGCCGACATCCCCGCCTACGTCGACGGCCTGACCGCGGTGCGCCTGCGCTTCGACACGCGGGTCACCAACCACGGCTTCACCGACGGCGAGGCCAACCCCTTCCAGTCGCTGCTGCAGGCCGGCACCGCCGTCCTCGTGGACGACACCGGAGTCCCTCGGGTCAAGTGCAACTGCGGCAACCCGCTGGCCGAGCCCACCGACGCCGGGGGCGGCGGCGGCTCGATCGAGGACGTGGCCCAGAACCCCGACGACGCCTGGGAGGGCCTGAACACGGCCTCGGTCGTCGAGGTCGTGCCCGGGGCGCAGACCAACGGTTTCACGATCGTCGACAACGCCGACGGCGCCTTGTTCGAGCGGCCCTCCGGCTCGAACGGCGACGCCGACGCCGCGCTGACCGACTTCGGCGCCCTGTGCGACACCTTCGAGGAGTCGCCGACCTGCGGCGGCAACATCGACCTCGGCGGCGGTGACATGCAGATCACGCTGACGTGGACGTCGTCGGCCGACCTCGACCTCCACGTGACCGAACCCGACGGCAACGAGATCTACTTCGCCAACCGCGGGCCGAGCGGTGCCGGCGGCGAGCTCGACGTCGACTCCAACATCGGCTGCGACCCGCAGGGTTCGGTCGAGAACGTGTTCTGGAGCTCGCCCCCGCCGGCCGGCGAGTACACGATCGCCGTCACCGGCTACAGCGTCGGCGAGGCCGCTGGCGCCGACTGCGGCGGCGGCGACTACGAGCTGACGATCCGGGTCGAGGGCCAGGAGGACCGGGTCGAGACCGGTACCGTCGGCGACGACGAGACCGACACGTTCTCGGTCTCCCGCTGACCCGATCGATCGGCGGGCCCCGCGGGCGTGCCTAGGGCGCCGGCGGGGTGGGCCGGAACCGGGTCTCGATCCCGTCCAGCAACGTGGCGAGACCGATGTGGAAGACGGCGTCGTCGCCGGCGGTCGGGCCCATGCCGGCCAGCTTGTGGACCGTCGGGAACTCCTCCTCGTCGACCGCGGCGTACACCTCCTGAAGCGAGGCGTCGCCGCGGGCGGCAAAGCCCTCGACCTTCGCCGCCAGCAGCGAGTAGCCCAGCACCCACGCGACCAGGATGTTGTAGACCTCCAGCGCGCCCTCGGGCGTGAAGCCCTCCTCGAGGAGCCGGGCTAGCGCCAGCTCGCGCCCGGCGACCGAGTTCGGGCCGAGCATCCGGTCCTTCGACAGGAGCGGCGTGACCGCCGGATGCTCCCTCAGCACCCGGCGGAACTCGCGCGCCACCCACTCCGCGGCCTCGCGCCAGTCCTGGTCGGGCTTGGGCTGGCCGACCTCGCCGAACACGTGGTCCATGATCTCGACGAGCAACTCGTCGCGGTTGGCCACGTGGCGGTAGAGCGAGGCCGCCCCCGCCCCGAGGTCGGCGGCGAGCCGCCGCATGGTCAGGGCCTCGATGCCCTCCTCGTCGAGGATCTTCAGCGCTGCCGCACGAATGCGGTCGGTGGAGAGGCCGTCCGGGCGCGGCCGACGCTTGGCGTCCTGCTCGTAGCGAGCCCGCCACCACGCCGCCGTTCCCGGCACGCCCTCCACCGGTCCACCCGGCTCCGACACGGTGCGGAGCCTACCCATCACGGTCCGCCCTGTCGCCGCCATCGATGCGCTGGGTGGTCAGGCGTGCCGGCAGCGCGCGTCCTCCACCGCTGCTAGCAGGGCATCCCGGCGCCCGGTGGGCAGGAAAGACGCCCGGATGCCGTTCGCCACCAGGGCGGCGAGGTCGTCCACGCCCAGGCCGAACGCCGTCGCCACCCGCCTGTACTCGTCGGTGAGCGTGGTCCCGAACATGGGCGGGTCGTCGGTGTTGATCGTGACGGTGACCCCGGCCTCGATCAGGCGGCCGACGGGATGGGCCTCGAGCGAGGGGTAGATCCCGGTGGCGACGTTCGACGAGGGGCAGACCTCCAGCGGGATGCCGGTGTCGGCCAGGTGCGCCACGAGGGCGGGGTCCTCGATCGCCCGGACACCGTGGCCGATGCGGGCGGGCGCCAGGTGTTGCACGGCGGCCCACACGCTGGCCGGCCCGTCGCCCTCGCCGGCGTGCGGCACGCCGGGCAGGCCGGCGGCCCGGGCGGCCGCGAAGGCGGGCGCGAACGCGGCCCGGTCCACGCCGGCCTCGGCGCCGGCCAGGCCGAACGCCACCAGGCCGTCCGGCGGCTCGTCGAGCGCGGCGTGCAGGGTCGCCGCGGCGGCCTCCTCGCCGTACTGGCCGGGGATGTCGTAGACCCAGGCGAGCTCCACGCCGCGGGCGGCGGCTCGGGCGCGGCCCTCGTCCAGCCCCGCCGTCAGCTCGGCGTGGCCCATGCCGTCGAGCCGGTGCATGTAGGGCGTCACGGTCATCTCGGCGTACAGGACGTGTTGGGACGCCAGGTCGGCGGCGGCCCCGTCGATCACGACGGCCACGTCCTCCGCCGTCGTCACCAGGCCGTTGACCTGCTTGTACACGTCGATGAAGTGCGGGAAGTCCCGGAACCGGAACAGGTCGGCGAGGGCGTCGACGTCGGTGGGGACGCCGGCGTCGGGGGTGCGGCGGGCCAGGGTGGCCACGGTGGCCGGCGACGCCGAGCCCACCAGGTGCAGGTGCAGCTCGACCTTGGGCGCGGCGGCGAGGAACGACTCGACGGACATGCCTCATCTCTCCTTCTCGGTGCGATTCGTCAGGACGGATCAGCGGTGCGAGAAGGCGCCAAGTCGCGTCGGACCAGGTCCTCGCCGTACAGCGGGTACCGCCGAGTGGCGGGTCGCGGCGAGCGGATCGTCGGCTCCATGCACCCCCGGACGCTACCGTGGCCCGGTCATGGCAGGCGTGAAAGGGCAGGTCCAACGTCGGGGGGTCGAGCGGCGACACCAGATCGTCCAGGCCGCCCTGGAGCTGTTCACGAAGCGGGGGGCCCGCGGCACGTCCATCGCCGACGTGGCCGACCGCGTCGGCATCTCGGCGCCGGCGGTCCTCCATCACTTCGGCACCAAGGACGACCTCCTCATGGCGGTCATCCAGGAGCGGGACCGGCGCGTCGCCATCGAGTTCACCGACCTGGTGTCCGAGGGCGGGCTGGCGGGCCTCCGGCGGCTGGTCGACATGGGCGAGGCGCTCGCCCAGGAGCGGGGGCTCATGGCCGCCTACGTGGTGTTCCTGGCCGAGAACCTGCACGAGGGCGACGTCGCCCACCAGTACTTCGTCGACCGCACCTACGTCATGAAGGACTTCCTCGCCGGCCTTCTCCGCGAGGGGCAGAAGACCGGCGAGGTCCGCACCGACATCGACGCCGAGACCAAGGCCGGCGAGATCACCGCGTTCCTGCACGGCGCCGCCATGCAGTGGGCCATCGACCCGTCCATAGGCCTGGCCGAGCTGTACCGCAGCTACGTCGACACCCTCGTCCGCGACCTGGCGGCCTGACCGCCGGAACCTTGCCGGGCCGCGAGCCGGCGCGCTAGCGCTGCTCGGGCTCGGGGAGGCCGACGCTCTCCAGGTTGTCGAGGTCCTCGCCGCCCGGGACCCGCCAGCACGAGTCCTCGACCGCCGACCCGTCGCCGCTGAAGTACTCGATGTCGAGCGCCTCGTACTCGCGATCGGGGTCCTCGGGATCACGGCGGTTGGCGTAGCTCTCGAGCGCCTCGCGCAGCTCGTCCTGCGTCTCGGCGTCGGTCCGCCCGACGCGGCCCGGCTGTACGTCGATCTGCGTCTCGTCGACGCCGTACTGCGCGGCCAGCTGGCCCCGCACGAACTCGACGTACTCGTCGCCGGAGAACCGCTCCAGCTCGTCCGTCGGGCACTCGGCGGCCGCCGCCGTGGTCTCGGCCGCCCCGGCCACGAAGCTCACGAAGTCGCCGTGGAAGTCGGCGGGCGTGTCGTCCTGGTGGAAGGCGGCGTCGTTCGCGGGGCTGTGCTCGAGCGTGGCATTGCAGACGAAGACCTCCCCCATGTCGAACGTGACGGTCTCGTCGCCGTCCTCGTTCGTCTCGTTCGTGATGGTGCCCTCGGCGCAGTAGTCCATCGTCACCCGGAGCCGGGCGGGCTCGTCCCCGTCGTCGGGGTCCCGGACGCTCGACGTGCCGTTGGTGGACTGGAAGTCGCCGTCGATCCACCAGCCGGGCGTGTCCCAATCCTGCGAGGCGCGCACGGCCACGACGGCCTCGCCGTCGCCGATGTCGATGAGGAAGTTCTCGGACGCCGACTGGGCGGTCTGGCCCTCGTAGATCACCTGGCCGCGGGCGGCCGGGTCGCTCTCGCCGCCGTCCATCCAGTCGGGCATGTCGAAGCCGAAGAAGGTCATGCGAGCGACGATGAGGAGCAGGACGCCGGCGCCGATGACGGCGAGCAGCATCATCAGGCCCCCACGGCGGTCGCCGCGGTTGCGTCCTCGATCTGTGACTCGGAGCATGGGGTCGAGCCTCCGGCTGGGCGGGAACCCTCGGTGCCGGTGGTCTTACCCCCGGTGCCGCGGCGAGAAACGGTCACCGCGAGCGCCCGGTTGGCCCGACTGCGTGATGATGCCCTGATCGGAGGGCCTTTCCGACCGTCCTAGAAGGGGATGAGCTCGTCCAGCGCGGCCTCGGCGCTGCCCGTTGGGACTGTCGTGGTCGTCGTGTCCGGCGTCGTCGTCTCGGTGGTCGACGTGGTCGAGCCGGTCGTGGTCGTCGTGCCCTCGGTGGTCGACGTCGTCGTGTCCGGCTCGGTGGTCGTGGTCGTGACGTCCTCGTCCGGCGGGGAACTGTCGTCCGCCTCGGTCGTCGTGGTGGAGGAGCCGTCGGGCCCGGTCGTCGCCGTCGGGTCGGTCGTCGTGGTGCGCCGCGGGTCGGTGGGCCGGTCCGGGCTGCCGGGACGCCCCGAATCGGCCTCGGTCGTGCTCGGCCCAGCGGAGCCGGGCGCCGGGGCCGAACGCCAGTCGTCGGCGTCGCCCTCGACCTCGACGAGGTGCACGGTGGGGCGGTCGTCGTCACCGATCAGGCCGCCGACGAGCAGGCCGCCCAGCAGGCACGCCGCCCACAGCCCACCCACGGCGGCCAGGCGGCGCCGGCGGGCCGCCTCCGGCCCGGGCCGGATGGGACGCGACGCGCGCCGGTTCCCGGGCGGGGTCGTGCCGCCGGCACGGGCGGCGACGGGCGTCCCGCCGGTGGCCCGGCGGGCCGCGGCCGACCGGGGCGTACCCGTGGCGGGATCGGCACCGGCACCGACGGCGCCCGTCGGGCCGTCGACGGTCGTGGCGGACTGGCCGGACGGAGCGCCGGTGCCGGACGCGACGGCGCCGGCCGCAGCGGCGGCGGCCGCACCGGCGGCGCCCGCCACCACGGGCCGGTGTTCGCCCCCGGTGCGGTAGGCGTCGCTGCGGGGCGGGGTCGGGGGACCTGCCGTCGGCATCCCCGCCGCCGGGCTGGACGGGACGGCGCCCGCCGTGGCGTCGACCCCCCCGGCGGCCTCCCACCCGGCCCAGATCGACCACTCGGACGAATCCACCTCCTCGGAGTCGAGGGGACGCGCGTCTTCCCCGGCGGTGTCGCGCACCGGCGGGGGCGGGGTGTCGGTTCGGGTCATCGCGCGGTCATGCCGCGTGCCGTCGTCGGCTCTCATGGGTCCTCAGGGGACGATTCATCGGCCAGTCCGCCGTCCCAGCTCTCCGTGAGGGTTCACCACTATACGGGGCAACCGGTCGCCGTACCGCCGTGCAGGTTAGGCGTTCGACACTCCCCCGGTACGTGCGCGATCGCCGGATCGTCCCGGAGGGTTACACGAGCCGTGTCGATGGGCGAGGACAACGGTGGCCGCCAGCACAGGCGAGCGGCCTCGAGCCGGCCTCGCAGGCGCTGGGGCGCAGAAAAGGTGGAGGAGGTGCTCCGGACCACCCGCCGGTCTCCGGAGCACCCCTCCTCAGCAGGACCTGCGCGACCCCCGTCCGGGTGCGTTAGGCGTTGGCGGATGCGTCGACCCCGTCCAGCCCGGCGCATCCTTCTGCTTCGTGGGGAGACCGTGCCGGGCGTCCCGTCCGTTACAGCTTCGGCAGAAAATTCCCGCCGCGGCGGCGCCGACCGTCGGCGATCGCCGATGGGAGGGGGTGTGTGAGGTGCTCCGGACCGTCCGCCCGATCCTGCCCGGAGCACCCCACCGCATGACCCGGGGGCCCGCCGCCCGCGGGGACCCGGTCGGATCGTGGTGGCGGGGCCCGTCCGCCCCGTTCCCACGTTCGTGCCCACTAGACCGCGCCGGCCCCCGGACGCGTTACGGGCCGGGGAGGAAATCCCCGGCCCGCATGGAGTCGCTGGTCAGCGGTTGCGACGGCCGCCTTGGGCCTGCGCGGGAAGCGCTGAGAGCCCGGCCTGCTCCTGCTGCGGGAGGCTCGTGTCGGTCGTCGATGTCGTCGACTCGGTCGTCGGCACCGGAGCTGCGGTGGTCGGCGGCGCGGTCGTCGGCACCGTCGTCTCCGGGACCGTCGGCGTCGGCTCGGACGTGCTCGCTGTGGTCGACGACGGCACCCCGGACGGGACCGTCGTCGAGCCTCCCGGGATGCTCGAGGTCGTTGTGGTCGCCCCTTCGGGGCTCGCGGCCGCCCGCACGGCGCAGGCGAAGTCGATGGAGCAGGTGAGGTCGAGCGGGGACAGCACCCTGCTGTCGTCGATCATCTCCTCGAGCGGCGTCGGCTCGTAGTCGGCGCCCGAGCCCGAACCGTCGCCGGACCCCTCGGTGTCGTCGCCCACGGCCGCCGGCGGGGCCACGGACGTGGTGATCGTCGTCTCCGGCGTGTCGCGCTTGGGCGGGTCGACGACTGTGACCACGACGCCGGTGGCCGCCGCGGCGGCGGTGATGCCGATGGCGACCGCGGTCGTCGTGGCGACGGCCTTGACGGCCAGCGCCCGGCGCACGAGGCGTATGCCGTTGGCCGCGGGACCGGGCGCCTTGAGGTGGCGGGGGCCCTCGTCGGGCTCCTGGTGCCGGGGCTGGCCCCAGCGCCGCGTGGCGGCATGGGCGGGGCGCAGCGGGGTGGCAGCGCCGACGCTGTCCGAGGCGTTGGCGGCCGCCTCGGCCTCGTCGTCGCTGGCCTCGGCCGGGAGCTGGGTGTCGCCGGTGACGACGACGAGCCGCAGGGGCGTGGCTGCGGGCTCGGCCGGGGCGGGGGCCGTGTCGTCGTCGGACCGGTCGGAGGAGTCGGTGTCGTCGGACAGGGAGTCGGGTGAGTCGCCCGCCCTGGCGGGGGCGGTCGTCACGTGGTCGGCATCGTTGCCGTCGTCGGGGGCGTCGTCGGACGTGGGACCGGTGGCGGCATCCCGCAGGACGGCCGCCATCCGGGCCACGATGTCGTCCTCGGCGGCGAGCTCGGCCGTGTCGGCCGGGCCCTTCGCCGCTCGGACGAGTAGGGCGACGTCGCTCCACCAGGCCGGCGCATCGGCCGGCGGTGTCACGCCGTCCCAGATGCCGTCGGCAACCTCGGTGTCGAACTGGGTCATGTCGTTCCAGAGCTCGTCGGTGGGCGTCACTCGGCCATCACCTCTTCCCCGTAGCGGTCGGCCAGACGGCGGAGCGCCCGATGGCACAGGACGCGCACCGAACCCGGTGTGCGATCCATGATCCGGGCGACCTCGTTGACGTCGAGGCCGCCGAGGACCCGCAGACGCAGGGCCTCGGCCTGGTCGGGAGAGAGATCTGTGGTCAGCCTGTCGATCGCGTCCTGCGCCCCGATCTGCTCGAGCACCAGTCCGGCCGGGTCGCGACCCAAGCCGTGCTCGGCCAGCCCGTCGAGCCGGTCGTCGGCGATCGGGTCGGTCCTGCGCCGAGCGGCCTTGCGGCGATGCTCGATGACCCGGTACTTGCCGATGGTGAACAGCCAACCGCGGAAGTTGGTCTCGTCACCCGTGAAGGACTTCAGTCCTCGGGCGACCGCGACCCACACGTCGCCGGCGAGGTCGTCGGCGAAGGAGGGTTCCTGGTTCCGCAGGTAGCGCAGGAGGTGGGGTTGATAGGCGCGAAACAGCTTGGTGAGCGCCCAATGCTCACCCTTGCCCGCTGCCACTAGGACGGCCGGGAAATCGGCGTCGATGGTGGTATCCGCGAGCGGAACCCTAGTCGCATCCGAGCCCGGCGCCCACGGCCGCGTTGACCGGCGGCCGGTGGCGGCAGTAGCAATCCCGGCCATGCCTGGGGTGAGCTGGATGAACGCACGGGTCGAGCCATGAGCGGGGCCGTCGAGGGGACGTGGAAGGGGGACGCCTGCTCGCTCGTCGAGGCCTTCCGCGCGGGTGAGCGGTCGCCCCTCGAGGAGTTGGAGGCCACGCTGGCCGCCATCGAGGCCTCGGACCTGAACGCGTTCGCCCACGTCGACCCCGAGCGGGCTGGCGCCGCGGCGGCCAGGGCCGACGTGTCGCTCCCGTTCGGCGGCGTGTCGACCGCCATCAAGGAGCTGGAGCCGGTGGCCGGCTGGCCCTGGACGGAGGCGTCGCTGGTCCACCGCGGCCGGGTCGCCACGGTCACGTCGCATCACGTCGAGCGCCTGCTCGACCGCGGCGGGGTCGTCCCCGTCGGCGCCACCACCGCCAGCGAGTTCGGCGGGCTCAACGTGAGCATCACCAAGATCAACGGCGTCACCCACAACCCCTGGCGCCACGGGCGCACCGTCGGCGGCTCGTCGAGCGGGTCGGCCGCGGCCGTCGCCGGCGGACTGGTGAGCCTGGCGACGGGCGGGGATGGCGGCGGGTCGATCCGCATCCCCGCCGGCTACACCGGCATGCTGGGCATGAAGGGCACGTTCGGGCGGATCCCCCGGGGGCCGCACGCCTTCATCCGGCCCAACACGGTCGTCTTCGGCAACGTGGCCCGGTCGGTGCGTGACGTGGCCCGCTACTACGACACCTGCGCCGGCTACCACCCGTGGGACCCCACGAGCCTGCCCTCCCCCGGCGGCTGGGAGGCCGGTCTCGGCTCCCACGACCTGGCCGGGCGGCGGGTGGCGATCGTCCCCGCCCTCGGCGGCGTCACGCTCGAGCCGGGCGTGGAGGACCGCCTGCGCGCCGAGGCGAAGGCCCTCCTCGACGCCACCGGCATGGTCGAGGTCGACGTGCGGGTCGAGCCGCCGAACCTCGCGGCCCACTGGGCGCTCGGCAACCTCGCCACCCTGGTGGCCGACCTCGAGGACGAGTGGCCGCGCCGCGCCGGCGAGCTGACCGACGAGATCGCCACCGGGCTGTGGCTGTCCCAGGCGCTGTACAACCTGCACACCGCGGCGGCCGGCGAGGAGCTACGCATCGCCGCCAACGAGGCGATGGCCTCGGCGTTCGACCAGGTGGACTTCATCATCGCCGCCACGAATCCCGGGCCGGCCTTCGCCGCGGACGCGGTGACCAGCAACACGAGCGGCAGCGCGGTGGACAAGGCGCTCGGGCTGGCGCCCGCCCGCATGGCGCTGCGCGGGATCCTGGCCGGCCTGCGGGTGGCCGCCGCCTTCGCCCCCAAGATGCCGTCGGCGTTGCTCGACCAGGCGTCCCGCCGGCTGCCCGACCTCGTGTCGATGGGGGCGCTGACGATCATCTCGAACGTCTACGGCAACCCGGCCGTGTCGATCCCCGCCGGGACGGTGGACGGCCTGCCGGTGGGTATGCAGGTCCTCGCCCGCCACCACGAGGACGCCCTCCTGCTCGATGTCGCCCGCGCCGTCGAGCGCGACCGCCCCTGGCCCCTGGTCGCCCCCGGGGTCTAGCTCGGGGGCGGGCGGCCCCGTCCGGCGGCGACCGGCCGAGGACGGGCACGGAAGAATCCCGGGACGACCGATGAGTGGCCCGCCGGGCGGGCGTTGCATGGGTGCCCGGGCGGTCCCGGGCGCCGGCGGGAGCCGGCCGACGACGCGAAGGAGCGTGCGACATGGACCTGGAACTGCGCCTCGAGGTTGTGATCCTGCCGGTCACCGACGTGGACGAGGCCAAGGCCTTCTACGAGCGGGCGGGCTTCGTGACGGACACCGATCACCGCGCCGGCGAACACTTCAGGGTCGTGCAGTGCACGCCGCCCGGGTCCGCGTGCTCGGTGACGTTCGGGACGGGCATCCCGCAGGGGGCGCCGGGCTCGGTCCAGGGCCTGCACCTCGTCACGCCCGACCTGCCCTCGGCCCGGGAGGCGCTCGTGTCCCGCGGCGTCGAGGTGAGCGAGCCGTTCCACTTCGGCCCCGAGGGCCAGGCGCCCGGCCTCGACCCCGGCCGGGCGGACTACGGGAGCTTCGCCTCCTTCACCGACCCGGACGGCAACGGCTGGCTCCTGCAGGAGGTCAAGGTCGGCGTTCCCGGCCGCTGAGGCCACGCCCCGCCCCGCCCGGCCGGCGCCCGCTCCCCTCGGCGGGGACGGGCCGCCGGGCCCGGCGGGTCGACGGGCTCGGCGGGCCTACGGGCTGGGAGGCGCGAGGAGCTCGGCGGCGTAGGCGTCCAGGCGGGATGCCAGCTCGACCGGGCTGTGCAGGGCGGGAAGGTGGCCGCCTTCCATCTCGTCCGGCACGATGCCGAGCCGCTCGCGCACGACGCGGCGCTGGAAGTCGGCCGGGAAGAAGCGGTCCTGCCGGCACAGCAGGAACCGGGTCGGCACGTCCGGCCAGGCGGCGAGCGGCCACGGATTCTCGAACGGCGTGCCGGACTGCTCGTGGGCGTGCTCGTTCATCCCGGCGGCGACCTCGGGCGGGACG
>DATFOS010000189.1:0-20401 GCA_035265325.1 Acidimicrobiales bacterium | reverse complement strand
CATATCCGTGACAGATCGGTGCAACTTCCGGTGCACGTACTGCATGCCGGAAGAGGGCATGCAGTGGCTGCCGCGGTCCGACGTGCTCACGTTCGAGGAGATCGAGCGCGTCGCCCGGCTGTGCGTCGAGCGCTACGGCGTCGACGCCCTGCGCCTGACCGGCGGCGAGCCGACCGTGCGGGCCCACCTGCCGGTCCTCGTCGAGAAGCTCGCCCGGCTCACGACGGGCGACGGTCGCCCGGTCGACCTGGCGCTGACCACGAACGGCGCCACGATGCGGGCCCACGCCGCCGACCTCGCGGCCGCCGGCTTGCGCCGGGTCAACGTCTCGCTCGACACCCTGCAGCGCGACCGCTTCGTCGAGCTGACCCGGCGTGACGAGCTCGACCACGTGCTCGACGGCATCGACGCCGCCCTCGAGGCCGGCCTGGCGCCGGTCAAGATCAACGTCGTGGTCATGCGCGGCGTCAACGACGACGAGATCGTCGACCTCGCCTCCTACGGCCGTGCCCGGGGCGTGACCGTCCGGTTCATCGAGTGGATGCCGCTCGACGCCCAGGGCGGGTGGACCGACGGCGCCGTCGTCGGCCAGGCCGAGATCGTGGCCGCCATCGACGCCGTGTTCCCGCTCGAGCCCCTGGTGCGGGGCAGCGAGCCGGCCGAGCGCTTCGCCTACCGGGACGGGGTCGGCGAGGTCGGCGTCATCCCGTCGGTCACGCGGGCGTTCTGCGGCACGTGCGACCGGGTGCGGCTCACGGCCGACGGCCAGCTGCGGTCGTGCCTGTTCGCCACCGACGAGGTCGACCTGCGGGCCGTGCTGCGTTCGGGGGCGCCGGACGCCGAGCTGGCCGAGACGGTCGCCGCCTGCGTCGCCCGCAAGGGGCCAGGGCACATGATCGGCGAGGCGCTGTTCGTCCGCCCCCGCCGGAGCATGAGCCAGATCGGCGGCTGAGCGCCGAGACGGTCGCCGCCCGCCGCCGTCGGCCGTTGACCCTCGGCGAGCGAACCGCCTGTTTGCCGTGGGTGTCGAGCGGTGCTCGGCCAGGGTCTAGGCTGGTACCCATGTCTGACCGCGGGCTCACTCACCTCGACCCGCTCGGCCGGGCGCGGATGGTCGACGTCACCCCCAAGGAGCCGTCGCATCGGCGAGCCGTCGTGCGCGGCCGTGTCCACATGAAGGCCGAGACGGCTTCCCTGGTGGCCCGGGGTGCGATCAACAAGGGCGACGTGCTGGCGGTGGCCCGGGTCGCCGGCATCCAGGCCGCCAAGCGGGCGCCCGAGCTGATCCCGCTGTGCCATCCGCTCCTCGTCGGGTCCGTCCTCGTCAACTTCCGCATCGAGGACGATTTCGTCGAGGTCGAGGCCCAGGTCGACACCGTCGACCGCACGGGTGTCGAGATGGAGGCCATGACCGCCTGTGCGGTGGCGTGCCTGACCATCTACGACATGTGCAAGTCGAGCGATCGCGGCATGACGATCGGCGACATCACGTTGTGGGAGAAGACGGGCGGCCGCAGTGGCACGTACCGTCGCACCGACCCCTCGAATGACGGCCTCGCCTTCTGACCCGGTCCGGGGTCGCTAGCGCCTTTCGCCGCTCGCACCTGTCGCTCCGACCATCCACCCCCTGAACGTCCGCGATCGTTACGGTCGCTGGGGGAGATGGTCGGACGATGAACTCTGCGATCGTGCTGGTGCTGTTGGCGGTGATCTGGGCCGCCGTGCTGATCCCGCCGTGGCTGCAGGGCCGGCGAGAGGCTCGGCCGACGGCGACGATCCGGTCGTTCCACCGGCAGCTGTTCCTCCTCGGTCAGGCGGCCCCCGACACCGGCCCCACGGCGACGGTGGGCCCGGCCAACTTCGGGCGCAGCGCCGCCCCCGGCGCCGTCCGGTTCGTCGGCGAGGATCGTGGCCACGTGCTGTTGCACGACGAGCGCCGCGACGGCGCCGCCCCCCGCCGCCGCTTCGGCGCCGGCGAGCACCTCGGCTACGACGCCGGCGACGACGAGGACGACGGCTTCGACGAGGCGTACGCCGACGAGTTCGAGGCCGCCGAGTGGGACGACCACGGCGGCGACGGGCGCCTCGCCACCGTCCCGGCCTACGGCCCCGCCGCCGTCCACGGCTCGGCCGCCGGCTACGGGGCCGACGAGGCCCATGACGTCGAGGACCTGGGCTACGACCCGCGCGAGTACGAGGTCCTTGAGGCGGCCGGCCTTGCCGCCACGTACGGGCTCCCCGCCGCCAGCGCGCAACGGTGGGCGCAGCGGGCACCACGCCACCCGGCCGCCAACGGCGCCGGCCGGGTCGGCGCCCGCCCGCGGGCCGCCCGCGGGCGGGCCGAGGCCTACCGCCGGCGCCGGCGGGTCCTCGCCGTCCTGGTCGCCACGGTGGCGATCACGCTGGTGTGGGCGCTGGTGCTGCAGGTCACGGCCGCGTGGGCGATCCACGGCGTCGCCGACCTGCTGCTCGTGAGCTACCTCGGGCTGCTCGTCCGGCGGGGCCGCCGTGCGGCCGAGCAGGCCGACAAGGTGCGGTACCTGGCCCCCATCGAGGCACCCCGGCCCGCCGTCGTGGTGCTCCACGGCGGCGCCGCCCGCTGACCGGCCGGCCGGCGTGAGCACCGCCGACGTCCCCGGCCTCGGGGACCAGGTCGAGACCGTCATCGCCTCCCTCGACGCCGCCAATCGGGCGCGCGAGGCGGCGCTGCCGGCGTGCCGCCAGGCCATCCGCTTCGCTGGGTCGAGCATCAGGGCCGTGCACCGCCTCGAAGCGGCGGAGGCCGCCGAGATCGCGGGCCGGTCCGAGGCGGCACTGCGCGAGGCGCAGGCGGCCGTGGCCGACCACCCCGCCGTGGCGTACGCCGGGTTCCTCCACGACGCCGAGAAGGAGTACGTCGAGGCCCGAGCCGTCGCCGCCCTGGTGGCGGGCGCGCCCGTCCCCGGCGCCGCTGAGCTGGCCGTGGCCCCCTCGGCGTGGATGCGGGGCCTGGCCGAGGCGGCCAGTGAGCTCCGCCGGCACCTCCTCGATCGCCTGCGCGAGGGCCAGCTCGAGAGGGCCGAGGCCCTGCTGGCGGCGATGGACGACGTCTACGGCGCCCTCGTCGTCGTTGACTACCCCGACGCGATCACCGGTGGCCTGCGGCGGACGCTCGATGCGCTGCGGGCCGTGCTCGAGCGCAGCCGGGGCGACGTGACGACGACGGCCCTCCAGACGCGGCTCCAGCGTGCCATCGAAGGGCGGTCGGTCCGCTAGGGTTGTCTCTCCCCGGGGGGTGTAGCTCAGCTGGCTAGAGCGCTTCGGTCGCATCGAAGAGGCCGTGGGTTCGAATCCCATCACCTCCACCAGGACGTCCCGAGGACGTGACGAGAAGAAGCGTCGAGGCCACCGGCCCCGGCGCTTTCGTCGTTTTCCCTTCGCCGCGCTCCGTGGCCTCGTCGCGCTACGTCGTTCTAGTGATTACGCACCGTGATGCACTAACGGCGTTGCAGTAATGCTGGCCAAGGGTGACTTGGTCTGCGCAGGGGTTGTGTCTTAGTGTCAAAGGCGATGGCCCCCACGACCGATGCCGAAGCCTCTGTTCGGCAGTACCTGTTGTTCATCGAAGACCCGTCGAGCTTGCGCGACGAGTCCGAGATCCAGAAGAAGACGCAAGCAGTACTCGATGCCACCGATCCCATCGACAAGCTGAAAGCACTTGCCGACCTCGAGCGCGTGGCCAAGATCGACGAAGGCCCCCTGCGTGAGGGCTTCGTCACTCATGCGAGGGACTGGGCCGAAGCCCAGTCCATCCCCGTGAAGGCGTTCCAGGAGCTGAAGGTCCCCGACGACGTGTTGCGGGCCGCCGGCTTCGACGTGCCGGCAGCGCGCGATCGCCGGGGCCGGCGGGCGATCGCCGCCGGGGCGGCCGCCGGCGAGGGCGCCCGCCAGCGGGCCAAGGCCGTGCCGGTCGACGCCATCAAGGGGTGGGTGCTCGACCAGAAGGGCACGTTCGTCCTGTCCGACGTCCAGGCCGGGGTCGGCGGCAGCCCGGCCACCGTCCGCAAGGCGGTGGAGGAGCTGGTCGAGGCCGGCCAGGTCGAGAAGCTCGGCCCGATGGCCGACTACCAGGGCCGGGGCCGCGCCCCCATCCAGTACAGCCGGAGCTGAGGCCCCGCCTCACCACACCACTCGGGACGTGACGGCGGGGTCACGTCACCCGAGGCGGTCACCGGCCACGGGACGTCGCCTCCGGCGGGACCACCCGGCCCGCCGCCAGGGCCATGACCAGCCCGATGGCGGCCACCATCCCGTAGGCCCAGCGCAGGCCGACCGAGTCGGCGATCCCCCCCATGAGGGCGGGCTCGACGGTGAAGCCGAGGCGGGCGGCGAGCGACACCGTGGCAGCCCCGACGCCGGGGGCCACGCCGGGGATGCGGGCCGAGGCCGAGAACGCCAGCGGGAAGAACCCCGACGAGCCGACCCCCGCCACGAACGCCCCGGCGATGAACACCGCCGCGTACGGCAGCAGGGCGCCGGCGGCGAGGCCGCCGGCCACCAGCAGGCCACCGGTCCGCAGCAGGCGGGTGCCGCCCCAGCGCTCGTCGAGCTTGTCGCCCACCGACCGGCCGGCCAGCATCCCGGCCATGAAGGCGGCCACGCCCAAGGCGGCCACGCCGGCGCTTGCCCCGTAGCGCTGGAGCTGGAGGGCGGCCCAATCGCTCGTCCCGCCCTCGACCAGGGCGGCTCCCACGATCGTGGCCGACAGCGCCAGCAGCGGGGCGGGAACGAGCCGTCCGACGCCCCGCCACCGCCCCCCGCCCCGCACGGGCACAGCGCCGGCGCCGGCCGCCGCGGTCCCGGTCCCGGCCGCCGCGGGGGTCCCGACCAGGGGCTCGGCGGCGGTGCCGGTCGCGGCCGCCGGGGCGGTCCCGGCCATGGGCTCGGCCGCGGTGCCGGTCCCGGCCGCCGGGACCGTCCCTGCTACGACCTCGGCCGGGGTCCCAGTCGCGGCTGCCGCGGGGGTCCCGGCGAGGGGCTCGGCCGCGGTGCCGGTCGCGGCCGTCGTGGCGGTCCCGGCGAGGGGCTCGGCCGCGGTGCCGGTCCCGGTTGCCGCGCGGGTCCCGGCCAGGGGCTCGGCCGTGGTTGCGGTCCCGGCTCGGGGCTCGGTCGGCGTCCCCATCCCGGGCCTGGGCTGGGCGTCGGCGTGCACGAGGCCGGGGCCCTCGGCCGCCCCGCCGGTGGCGGCGGCCGTCTCGTGGTCCGGCCCGGCGGTGACGACGTCGCCGGGCCGGTCCCGCACCAGGCGGGGGTTGGTGAGCACCGACACGGCGACGATGCCGGCCCCCGCGACCGCCAGGTGGACCGTGAGGGGCACGCCCGTGGCGGCGGCCAATCCGGCGAGCGCAGCGGCGCCGAGGGCGCCGAGGCTCCACGCGCCGTGCAGCCGGTGGAGGATCGACCGGCCCGTCGCCGCCTCGTGGGCGGCGCCGTTGGCGTTCATGGCGATGTCCATCCCGGCGTCGGCCGCCCCGGTCAGCGCCATGGCCAGGGCGAACGTGACGGCGTTGGGCGCCGCACCGACCAGCGGGAGCGACCCGCCCAGCACCACGCCGGCGACCAGCACGACCCGCCGGCTGCCGAACCGCCCGATCAGCGGGCCCATCAGGGGGCTCGCCACGAACGCCCCGATGGCGAACACCGCCAACGTGGCACCGAGGCCGGCGTCGGACAGGCCGAGGTCGGCCTGCCGGACGGGTAGGCGGGCCAGGAAGCTGGGCCCGCCCAGGCCGTTGACGACGAAAACGGCGGCGATCGCCACCGCCGGCCGCCCCCGGCCGCGGACGGCCTGCACTAGGGCGTGTCCGGCGAGCCGCCGTTGAAGGTGTCGAGGCGGACCGGGTAGCCGGCGTCCTCGAGCGACCGCACCACCCGGCGGACGTGGGCGTGGTCGATCGTCTCGATGGTGACCTCGATGGACGCCGACTTGGCGGACACGTCCACGAACACCCGCTGGTGGAGGATCTCGACGATGTTGGCTCCGGCGTCGCCCACGACGGTCGACAGCTGGCCGAGGGCACCGGGCACGTCGGGCAGCTCGACGTGGAGGCGGGACAGCCGCCCGTTGCGCACCAGGCCCCGCATGATCACCGAGGCCAGCAACCGCGGGTCGATGTTCCCGCCGGTCAGGACCGTGCCGACCCGGCGCCCGGCGAAGCGGGGGCCGTGGGCGATGAGCGCTCCGATGCCCGCGGCCCCGGCGCCCTCGACCACGACCTTCTCGATCTCGAGGACCAGGTTGATGGCCTGCTCGACGTCCTCCTCGCTGACCGTGACGATGTCGTCGACCAGCGCCTCGATGATCCGGCCGGTGAGGACGCCCGCCCGGGGCACGGCGATCCCCTCGGCGAGGCTCGGCCCGCCGGCGCCGATGCCGGCGCGCGTCGCCAGGTCGGGGTGCAGGCGGGTCGCCATCGCCGGGTAGCGCTCGGTCTGCACGCCCACCAGCTCGATGTCGGGCCGGCGGGCCCGGGCGGCCACGGCCATGCCGGCCAGCAGCCCGCCGCCGCCCACCGGGACGACGAGGGCGTCGAGGTCGGGGTCGTCCACCAGCATCTCGAGGGCACAGGTGCCCTGGCCGGCGATCACGGCCGGGTCGTCGTAGGGGTGGACGTACACGCTCCCCTCCTCGGCGGCGATGCGCAGCGCCTCGACCTCGGACTCGGCCAGCCCGGCCCCGAGCATCACCACCCGGGCGCCGAGCTCGCGCGTTCGCTGGACCTTGACGAACGGCGTGGTCGTCGGCATCACGATCGTGGCCGCGATGCCGAGCCGGCTGGCGTGGTAGGCGACGGCCTGGGCGTGGTTGCCGGCCGACATGGCGACGACGCCGCGCTCGCGCTCGTCGGGGGTGAGGGAGAGCAGCTTGTTGAGCGCGCCGCGTTCCTTGAAGGCGGCGATGAACTGCAGGTTCTCGAACTTCACGATGACCTCGCAGCCGAGGACGGCCGAAAGGGTGCGCGAGTGGGCGCTGGGCGTGCGCGCGATGTTGCCGTCGAGGCGACCGGCGGCCGCCACCACGTCGGTGAGCGTGACGGGCAGGTCGGCCGCGCCGCGGCCGGCTGCGAGGGGGGAGGATGTGGTCATGGGGAAGGTGCCCGGAGGACGAGCCGGTCGACCGTCGCTCGCTCCAGCACGTCGGGGCGCGGCGCGGTGCCGAGCCCAGGTGCGTCGGGCACCGCCATCGTGCCACGGACGGCCTCGAACGGGGGAGTGAGATCCTCGGCGAAGTAGCGGCTCGACGGGCCCATGTCCGGCGGGAGGGTGCAGCCGGGCAGCGCCGCCACGGCCAGGTTCACGGCCCGTCCCAGCCCGGTCTCGAGCATCCCGCCGGCGCGCACGGCGATGCCCGCCTCGCGGCAGCGCCGGTGCAGCCGAACCGCCTCGACCAGCCCGCCGACACGCCCCACCTTGAGGCACAGGGCGTCGATCGCCCCCAGCGCCAGGGCGGCGTCGAGGTCGCCGAGCGACCCGATCGATTCGTCGAGGCAGACCGGCGTCTCGACCATCCTCGCCAGGCGCGCGTGTCCGACCAGGTCGTCGGAGGCGTAGGGCTGCTCGATGGCGGCCAGGCCGAGCTCCGCGTGGGCGAGGAGGCGCAGCCGGGCGTCGTCGTCGGCGTCGTCGCTGCGGTAGGAGCCGTTGGCGTCGGCCACCAGCGCCACGTCGTCGCCCAGCGCCTTGCGGACCGCCCGGGCCGGCTCGACGTCCCACCCCGGCGCCACCTTGAGCTTGAACGCCCGGTGCCCGTCGTCGTACCAGCGCTCGGCCTGGTCGACGAGCTGGTCAGGCGAGCCGGCAATGCCGAGGGCGATGCCGGTCGGGACCTGCGCCCGGGTGGCGCCGAGGAACGCCCCCAGCGAGGTGGCGGACGCCCGCAGCCCGGCGTCGATCAGGGCCACCTCCAGGGCGGCCTTGCTCATGGCGTGGCCCTTCACCTCGGACAGGGGCCGCCCGTCCAACAGCCGGGGGACCAGGTGGCGGACGAGCACGTCCCAGCAGGTGGCGGTGTACTCGGGCCAGTAGGTCGGCTCGGGCTCGGCCACGCACTCGCCCCAGCCGTCGGGCCCGTCCTCGGCCTCGACGCGGACTACGACGACGTCGCGCTCGGTGCGCGTGGCGTGGGCGGAGCGGAACGGCTGGGCCAGCGGGAGGCGGGCCCGTCGCAGCTCGACGGCCCGGAGGGCGACCTGCACGCCCCCATCATGGCGGGCGGCGTCGCTAGCCTGGGCAAGCCATGCCTGCTTCGCCGTCGACCATCGTCGCCCCCAAGGCCAACGACCCCTGCTGGTGTGGGAGCGGCAAGAAGTTCAAGCGCTGCCACAAGGCCAGCACCGACGCCATCCGCCCCGGGCGGGTGGGCCCCATGCGCGAGGTCCCGGCCGAGATCCCGCGCCCGCCCTACGCCCAGACCGGCGTGCCGGTGCGGGTGCCCGACGACCACGTGCGGTCGCCCGAGGTCATCGAGCGGATGCGCGTAGCGTGCCGGGCGGCGGCCGAGGTCCTGCAGGTCGTGGGCGCGGCCGTGGCGCCCGGCGTGACGACCGACGAGCTCGACGCCATCGCCCACCAGGAGTGCATCAGGCGGGGCGGCTACCCGAGCCCGCTGAACTACGGGAACTTCCCCAAGTCGCTGTGCACCTCGGTCAACGAGGTCATCTGCCACGGCATCCCCGACGACCGGGCGCTGATCGACGGCGACATCATCAACCTCGACGTGACGATCTTCCTCGACGGGGTGCACGGCGACACCAACGCCACGTTCCCCGTGGGGCGGATCGACCGGGCGTCGGCCGACCTGATCAGGGTCACCCGAGAGTGCCTCGACAAGGGCATCGAGGCCGTGAAGCCGGGCCGCCCCGTGTGGGAGATCGGCCGGGCGATCCAGCAGCACGCCGAGGGCCACGGCTACGGCGTGGTGCGGGCGTTCGTGGGCCACGGCATCGCCGAGCAGTTCCACACCGACCTGCAGATCCCCCACTACGAGAACCGTCGGGCCGACACGATCATCGAGCCGGGCATGACGTTCACGATCGAGCCGATGATCACGATGGGCTCCTGGCAGCACCAGATGTGGGACGACGGGTGGACCGCCGTCACCACCGACCGGCGCCGCACCGCCCAGTTCGAGCACACTCTCCTCGTCACCGACACCGGCGCCGAGATCCTCACCACAACCGATTGACCGCGCGGCGACCCACGTTCGCCCAGGCCGGCCACCGGGCCGGCGGGTTTCGGCCGGACGCTCCCGGGAAGGACACCGGCACGCCGCGTGGCGTAAGCCAGGAGGATGCGTCGACGACTCACGTCGAGACCCGGCGGTTCGAAGCGCAGGCCAGCGAGATCGGCCGTGCGCGCAGGTTCGTCCGAGCCGTCCTCTCGGCGAGGGGGCTCGGCTCGCTGGCGACGCCGTTCGACCTGATGGTGAGCGAGCTCGTCACCAACGCCATCGTCCACGGTGTCGGCGCCGTGGAGGTGACCGTGGCCGTCGAGGGCATGTCGGTGCACCTGGACGTCCACGACTCCGGCTCGGGCGATCCACCGGCACGCGTCGAGGACACCGCGGCCAGCGAGCCGGGCGGGTGGGGCCTGGCCTTCGTCGACCGGCTGGCGGACGACTGGGGCACCGTGGTGGACGCCGAGGGAACCTCGGTGTGGCTCGTGAAACGCGCCGAGAACACGTGAACGGACGCGGGAAGGGGCCATGGACGGCGACCTGAGGGACCGCTACGCGGAGACGATGGCGACGGCGCAGTGGCTGTGCCGGCGCTCGTCGGCGGCCCTCGAGTCGGCGCGGGTGCGCCAGGAGGCCGCACAGGAGATCCGCGCCCGCGTCGAGCGCTACCGCCAGGACCGGGGCGCCGTCGCCCCACGGGACCGGGACGACCTCGCCTTCGAGATCAGCGGGCTCGTGGACGGGGCACTGTCGTCGGCGCGTTGGGGACCGAGCTCGGGCCTCGTGTGCTCGTCCGAGTTGCGTGACCGGGTCGAGGTCGTCGTGGCCCTGGGCGAGACCTTCGCCGGTGACGGCGACGGCGACGCGCCGGGCGTCGTCGCCTCCCTCGACGCCGGCCCGACCGCAGCCCTGCTCACGGTGATGCGGTCGTTCACCCGCGTGACGTCCGTCGAGATGCAAGGCGGGGCCTTCGGGGTGTCGAGGGTAGCGGCGGACCGGGGCTGAGGCCGCCCGGTCGTCACTCGGCGGCGGCCTGTCGGATGTCCTCGGCCTCCGGCGGCACGCGGGTGAGGCTCCGGCGGAGGACGTCGGCCCGAGCGTCGGTTTCCTCGGCGAGACGTTCGTAGCGGCGGGCGGCGGCGTCGCCCCCGCCCCGGTGCATGCGCCGGGCCATGCGGCGGGCCAGGTCGGCCCGCTCGAGCAAGGCGCGGTGGGCGGCCCAGAGCGCGTCCTCGAGAGCGTCGCCCTGGGCGGCGAACAGGGACGCGGGCGAGTACCGGTGCCCGACGCGGCACTCGAACTGCGCGACGCCGCCGTCGTGCCCCTCCCACAGCGTGCCGCCGCAGCTCGGGCAGGAGAGGCCGGCCTGCTGCTGGTCGGGGCGGGACTCGTGGGGGTCGTCCACCACGGCGAGCTCGCCATCCGGTGAACGCGCCTCCGGTGGACGGGCGTGCGACGGGCCGCGGGGCGGAGCTGCACGCCCGTCCCTGGGTGGGCCGGGGTGGGGATGGGTCATGCCGGGGGAGCCTTCGTCCGTCGACCCGCAGATGAGCTCGGCGATGCCGTCGAGCGGGAGCACGTGGTGGACCACCCCGGCCTCGATGGCGGCCCGGGGCATCCCCGGGTAGTCCGCCTCGTGGGGGTCCTGGACGGCGACGAGGCCGCCGGCGTCCCGGATGGCCGCCAGCCCGGCCACCCCGTCGTCGAGCGTGCCCGAAAGGAGCACGCCGAGCGTGCGCTCACCGAACCAGCGGCCGGCGGACTCGAACAGCGGGTCGATGGCGGGGCGGTGACCGTTGACGCGGGCCTCGCGCGACAGCCGGGCGACCGCCCCGTCCAGGCGTAGGTGGCGGTCGGGCGGCGCGACGAGGACCGACCCGAACTCGAGCGGCGCCCCGTCCTCGGCGCGCGCCACGTTCAGCGCGCTGCGGCGCTGGAGGATGCCGGCCAGGGCGCTCGTGCCGGTCGTGGGGATGTGCAACACCACCAGGAGCACCGCGCGCAGATCGCCCGGCAGCCGGCCGACGAGGCGCTGGAGGGCGCCGACGCCCCCGGCGGACGCGCCGACGACGACGACCTCCACGGGGGCACGGTCCGTCGGCGCGGGGTCTGTCATCGGGGCCGGGCGGACGATGGACGCTCATCGTGGTCGCACGCCACGCGCTCGGGTCTGCCCGCCCGCAGCCGTGGCTAACCTGCGGCCGCGTGACCGGCGAGGAAACCGACGACGGCCTGGCGCCCCTGCTGGACCACCTGCGGGAGGCCCGCGGCGTCGACTTCACGGGCTACAAGCGTTCGAGCCTGGCCCGCCGCGTCCGCAGGCGGATGGACGCCGTCCGGGCCACGTCGCTCGACGACTACCTCGCCCTGCTCGACGGGAGCGACGAGGAGCTCGCCGACCTGCTGGACACGATCCTCATCAACGTCACCGGCTTCTTCCGCGACGCCGAGACCTGGGAGTGCGTGGCCGAGAAGGTCATCCCGGACGTCGTGGCCACCAACGCCCCGGACGAGCCGATCCGGGCCTGGGTCGCGGGCTGTGCCAGCGGGGAGGAGGCGTACACGGTGGCGATGCTCCTGTGCGAGGCCGTGGGCGACGAGGCCTTCCGCCAGCGGGTGAAGATCTACGCCACCGACGCCGACAACGTCGCCCTCGCCGAGGCCCGACGGGCGCGGTACCCGGCCGAGGCGCTGGCCGGCCTTCCGGAGGGCCTGGCCGAGCGGTACTTCGCGCCCGACGGGTCGCACGCCGTCTTCCGCAAGGACCTCCGCCGGACCGTGATCTTCGGGGCGCACAACCTGGTCCAGGACCCGCCCATCTCACGCATCGACCTCCTCTCGTGCCGCAACACGCTGATGTACTTCACCCACGGGACGCAGGCCCACGTCCTCGCGCAGCTCCACTTCGCCCTCCGCCCCACGGGCTACCTCGTGCTGGGCCGCTCCGAGGCGCTGGCCACACGTACCAAACTCTTCACCCCCTTCGACCTGAAGCGCCGGGTGTTCCGTCGCACCTCCTCGCCCAAGGAGCCCTCCGTGCCCGAGGACGTCCACGACCGTCGGACCGACCCGACCGAGGGGACCGGTCGCCGCGAGCCGGTGGACATCCGCGCCGCAGCCTTCGAGGTGGGGCCCGTGGCCCAGGCGGTGGTCGACCGCTCGGCGGTGCTCGTGGCGGTCAACCACCAGGCTCGCGCGCTGTTCGGCCTCACCTCCCGGGACATCGGCCGCCGGCTGCAGGACCTCGAGCTTTCGTATCGCCCCCTGGAGCTGCGGGCCCACGTCGAGACGGTCGGGGCCGAACGTCACGCGGTGACCATGCGGGGGGTCGAGTGGCGCCGCGGCGCCGACGTCCTGTGGTTCGACGTCACCTTGCAGCCCATCGTCGCCGAGACCGGCGAGCTCAACGGCACGCACGTCGCGTTCCTGGACGTCACGCCCCAGCGGCAGCTCCAGGAGAAGCTCGAACGCTCCCAGCTCGACCTCGAGACCGCCTACGAGGAGCTGCAGTCGGCCGTGGAGGAGCTGGAGACGACCAACGAGGAGCTCCAGTCCACGAACGAGGAGCTGGAGACCACGAACGAGGAGCTCCAGTCCATCAACGAGGAGCTGGAGACCACCAACGAGGAGCTCCAGTCCACCAACGAGGAGCTCGAGACCATCAACGACGAGCTGCGGCAGCGCTCCGCCGAGCTCGACGAGGTCAACGGCTTTCTCGAGGCGATCCTGACCAGCCTCCAGTCCGCCGTCGTGGTCGTCGACCGCGAGGTGCGGGTCCAGGTGTGGAACCAACACGCCCAGGAGCTCTGGGGCCTGCGGGCCCAGGAGGTCGACGGCGAGCATCTCATGAACCTCGACATCGGCCTGCCCCTCGAGCACCTGCGCCAGCCCGTCCGCGCCTGCCTCGCGGGCGAGCAACCCGACGAGGTCGTGCTCAGGGCCGTCAACCGGCGGGGCCGCACCATCGAGTGCCACGTCCGGGCGGCGCCGCTGCGCACCGCCGAGGGCGAGAGCATCGGCGCCATGCTCGTGATGGACGCCGTCGAGGCCACGACGGGCCCGGCGCCGGGCTGATCGCCCCCGGTTCCCGGCGCCCGTCGTTTGGTGTCCGTGCGAGACTCCGACCGTGGAGGAACGCTGGTCCGGGGCCGTGGTCGCCCTCGTGTGCTCGGCCGGGGGGCTCGGCCCACTGGTCCAGGTGCTCGGCGGGCTCCCCGGCGACCTCCCGGCCGCGGTGATCGTGGTCCAGCACGTCGACCCCCTGGCCAAGAGCCTGCTGGCCGAGATCCTCGACCGCCGGAGCGCGCTCGACGTCAGGGCGGCGACCAGCGGCGCCCCGCTCCGGGCTGGCCAAGTGCTGGTGGCGCCGCCCGGTCGTCACGCCATCGCCACCACGGACGGGGCCCTGGTCCTGATCCGCTCGGGCCCCTTCCCGCCGAACCGGCCCTCCGCCGACCTGCTCCTCACGTCGCTCGCCATCACCGCCGGCCCCCAGGCGATCGCCGTCGTGCTGTCCGGCCACGGCCACGACGGCGCGACCGGGGCCACCGCCATCCACGAGCTGGGGGGCACGGTCATCGCCGCCACGGCCGCCAGCTCGCAGGAGGCCGCCATGCCGACCGCCACCGCCGAGCGGGACCACATCGTCGACCACGTCGTCTCCGTCGACGAGATCGCCCGGCTCGTCGCCTCCCTGGTCACGCCTGCCGCGTCGCGCCCCTGAGCGCCGCGACGGCCGCCTCCCGTCACGGAGTGGTAACGACTACTACGCCGCCTGTCGTGGGCAGGACTCACCCATGGTTGCGAAGCGCCGGGGCCGCCGTCGGTCACGGAGGACGACGTCCACGGGGCAGGGGATCCTGATCATCGTCCTCTTGCTGGTGGCCGGGGCGGTGCTGGCCGGACGGCTGGGGAGCGACGCCGAGCCGGCCGAGGCGCCGCCGGGGAACGTGCCGACGCCGGCCAACGCCTCCGAGGCCGCCGTCCTGCTCGACACGCTGCCCGTCGAGCGGGAGGCGAGCCGGACCCGCCGGCGAGGGTCCTCGACATCGTGTCGATGGCAACGTCGGAGGACGTGTAGAGGTCATGGATGCGGGTAGCCGCCGGGCCGTGATCGATCTGCCCCTGGACCCGCCACCCGAGCCGCCGACCCTCCGGCCGTCCCTCCCGCCGGGCCGCGGCCCGCTGTCCTCCCGTCTGTTCGCCGAGCTGAAGCGCCCGCCCGGCCCGCTCGCCGGCGTCGCCGGCCCCGTGGACATCTGGGGCGAGGACGCCCAACTGGCGCTCTACGCCTGCCTCGAGTTGCGGTACCGGGGCTGGTCCGACGTCGACCCGGACTGGGAGGTCGAGCCCAGCCTCGTCGCCCTCCAGGCCCGCCTCGGGCGGGCGCTCGTGAAGGCGGTGGCGGCCGAGGTGGGCCCGGTGGCCCGCCCGGTGTCGCCGAACGCCGTGCGGGCCGAGCTGGAGCGCCTGGCCGGCGGCGGCGACGGCGAGGGCCCGTCCCTGTCCGGTTGGATGGAGGCGGAGGGGGAGCTGGCCCATTTGCGGGAGTTCGCCATCCACCGCAGCGCCTACCAGCTCAAGGAGGCCGACCCCCACACCTACGCCCTGCCCCGCCTGTCGTCGGGCCGGGCCAAGGCCGCCTACATCGAGATCCAGGCCGACGAGTACGGCGAGGGGGCCCCCGGCGAGGCGCACCAGGACCTGTTCGCCGACACGATGGAGGCGCTCGGGCTCGACGCCCGCTACGGGGCCTACCTCGACGCCCTGCCGGCCGTGACGTTGGCGACGGTGAACCTGCTGTCGGTGTTCGGGACCTCGCGCCGCTGGCTGGGGGCCTGCGTCGGGCACCTGGCGCTGTTCGAGATGACGTCGGTGGGCCCGATGGGCCGCTACGCCGCCGCGGTCCGCCGCCTGACGGGCAGCGAGGCGGCGGCGCGCTTCTACGACGTCCACGTCGTGGCCGACGACCACCACCAGCGCCTGGCGGTCGAGCAGATGGTCGTCCCGTTCGCGGCGGCGGAGCCGGACCAGGCCCGCGGCGTCGTGTTCGGGGCCCGCGCCCTGGCCGTGGTCGAGGGCCGCCTCGCCGACCACCTGCTCGCCCACTGGCGGGAGGGCCGCTCCTCTCTGCGCCGCCCGCTGGCCGAGGCGCGGCTCGCCGCCTGAGACGGCGACCGCGGCGGGACCCACGCCTACCCGGGGCCCTGGCGACTCATCCCCCGTTTGACCTCCCGCGACGCGGGAAGGCGACCCTCGACCGAGCCCACCACAGACAGGAGCCCCGATGAGCTACCAGGATCGGTTGACCTCTCCCGGGCCCGCACGGGATGACCCGCTGCTGGGAGACACCACCACATCCGGCGGCGACATGTCGGCGACCGACACCTCGGGCACCGGCAAGCAGCAGGCCCAGAATGTCGCCTCCACGGCGAAGGGCGAGGCGACCAACGTCGCGTCGACCGCCAAGGACGAAGCGGCCAACGTCGCCTCGACGGCGAAAGACGAGGCCCGCAACGTTGCCCAGACGGCTCAGGGCCAGGCCCGTCGGCTCGCAGGCGAGGCCCGGACCGAGCTGAAGAGCCAGGCCAGCGGCCAGATGAACCGGCTCGCCGACGGGATCTCACAGATCTCGCAGCAGCTGCGCTCGATGAGCGACAGCGGCGAGCCGGGCCCCGTGTCCGACATCGCCAGCGAGGCCGCGTACCGGACGCAGCAGGTCGCCGACCGGCTGCGTGAGGGTGGCCTCGACGACGCCATGGCGCAGGTGCGCAGCTTCGGTCGCAACCGCCCGGGCATGTTCCTCCTCGGCGCCTTCGGCGTCGGGCTGGTCGCCGGCCGCGTCGTGCGCAACCTGGCGCAGGACCCGACCGAGGGCAGCGGGAACGGCTACCGCAGCCAGGCCTACGACAGCGGCTACTCGACCGGCACGACGGGCTACACCTACGCCGAGGGCTACGAGGTCCCGGCCGAGCAGGCCAGCGCTGCCTACGGCGCCCCGGCGACGCCCGACTACAGCGAGGGCACCGCTCCCGTCGGCGAGCAGCGGTGGGGCACCTGATGGCCACCCAGTCCGTGTCCGGCGCCGGAGACCCCCGCGCCGGGCACGTCTACCCCGACGACCCGGCGAAGCCCGTCGACCCCGATGCCTCGCTCGGCGAGTTGATCGGGAAGGTGTCGCAGGACTTCTCCCAGTTGGTGTCGACCCAGGTCGAGCTGGCCAAGGTCGAGATCAAGGATGAGATCAGGACGGCCGGCAAGGGCGCCGGGATCCTGGGTGTGGGCGCCCTTTGCGCCTACATGGCCGTGATCCTGCTGTCCTTCGCCGCCGCCTGGGGCCTCGACGCCATCATGCCGACCGGCTTCGCCTTCCTCATCGTCGGTGCGCTGTGGGCCATCGGTGCCGCCGTGTTGCTGCCGAAGGGGAAGAACAAGCTCAGCGAGGTCAACCCGGTGCCCGAGCGCACCGCCGAGACCGTCAAGGAGGACGTGCAATGGGCACGCAATCAGATGCACTGAAGGCCGACCTGGAGCGGCAGCGCGCCGCCCTGGGTTACGACCTCGAGGCCGTCGGCGACCGGGTGAGCCCGGGCCGCATGGTCGAGCGACGCCGCGCCGCCGTCGGCCAGTCCTGGCAGAGCCTGCGCAACAAGGTGATGGGTACCGCCGACCAGGCCCGCTACTCGGTGAGCGACCGGACGTCGAGCGCGACCGACCCGCTGTCGTCCGCCGGCAGCTCGATCGCCGACACCGCGGGCACGGCCAAGGACAAGGCGGCCGACGTGGCGTCCACCGCCAAGGACAAGGTGACTGCCGCCCCGTCGGCCGCCACCTCGGCCGCAGAGGGCAACCCGTTCGCCGCCGGGGTCATCGCCCTCGGCGCCGGCATGCTCGTGTCGAGCCTGCTGCCGGCCACCGAGAGGGAGCACCGACTGGTGGAGCAGCAGGTCCGTCCGGCCCTGGACGAGGCCAAGTCCGAGGCGAAGTCCCTCGCCCAGGACGCGGCCGAGAACCTGAAGCCGGCCGCCCAGGAGGCCGCCACCACGGTGCGCGACCAGGCCCAGGGTGCGGCGCAGCACGTGCAGGGCGAGGCCGAGGCCGCCAAGGAGCACGTCCAGAGCGACACCCAGTCGGCCAAGGAGAACGTGCGCAGCGAGACCTCGTCGGCCGCCGACGAGGTTCGGGGCACGACCCAGTACTGACCCGGCTGTTCCCCCAGCAACCCGAACGGCGTCCCTCAGGCCGAGGTGATCGGCCCGGGGGGCGCCGTTCGCGTTTTCACCGCCGTGGCCAGGGGCTCGGCCAGGTCGCCCCGGGGTTCGACGTCGACGCCGCCGGCCAGGCCCATCCACCCCGCCATCAGTTCGAGTTCGGCCGCCAGCTCGGCGGCCACCTCGTCGGGGCCCGGCGCGGTACGGACCGCCGAGCGGTCCTCCATCCAGGCGGCCCTGACCCGCAGCACGCCGTCCCGGCGGTCGGCCTTGAGGTCGACCCGGCCCACCAGGTCCTCCCCGAGCAGGAAGGGCAGTACGTAGTAGCCGTGCACCCGCTTGCCCGGCGGGACGTAGATCTCGATGCGGTAGCGGAAGCCCCACAGCCGCTCGGTACGTGCCCGCTCCCAGACGAGCGAGTCGAACGGCGACAGCAGCGCCCGGGCGCGCAGGCGGCGGCGGGGCAGGCGGGCCTCGGGGTGGAGGAACGCCGGCTGGGCCCAGCCCTCGACCCGGGCGGGCAGGAGCCGGCCGTCGGCCACCAGCTCGCCGAGCAGGCGGGCCGAGGTCGGGACGTGCAGGCGGTAGTAGTCGGCTAGGTCGCGTGCGGTGCCGACGCCGTGGGCCCGGGCGGCGACCAGCAGCAGGGCCCGATGGGCCTCCTCCTCGGAGGGCGTCGGGGCGGCCAGGACCTCGGGCGGGAACCACGCCTCGGGCAGCAGGTAGGCCCGGGCGAACGCGCCCCGGCGGACCGCCGTCACCTTCCCGGCCCAGAACAGGTGCTCGACGACCCGCTTGCCGTCGCCCCACCCCCACCAGCTCTCGCCCCTGCGGGGCGCCGACCGGTGGACCTCGAGGTCGGCCATGCCGACCGGGCCCCGGGTGGCGATCTCGTCGAGGGCGGCCGCCACCATCGCCGGGTTGTCGCGGGCGGACCGCGCCACGCCGCCCCAGGCGTGCTCCTCGGTCATGCGCCAGCGCAGCAGCGGCTGGCGGTCGATCGGGTGCAGGGACGCCTCGTGGCCCCAGTACTCGAACACCTCGTGGCTGCCCCACAGCCAGCGGGTGAGGGCGTCGCGGTCGTACGGGCCGAGGCGCGAGAAGAACACGAGCTCATGGCTGCGGGTCAACACGTTGACCGAGTCGATCTGCACGGTGGCCAGGCGGTCGACGACCCGGCGGAAGTGGCGCCGGTCGACCCGGCCGGTCGGGCGCGGGTCGGTGAAGCCCTGGGCGGCAAGGGCGATGCGGCGGGCGTCGCGTCGCGAGATGTCGACCGGGGCCGTCACGGCGGGCACGCTACCGGCGCCCTGTGACAGCGAAGGGGCCGTAACCCGTTCCGTGGCGCGCGCCGTCGCCCGGGGACGGCGGCCCGATCAGGCCTTGTGCAGGACCTCGCCGATCTTGCGGCGGGCTCGGATGCCCATGTTGCGTTCGACCGCATGACGGAGGGACGCCGCCTCGGCGCGGGCCTGCTCGAGCTCCTCCTCGCGGACGCGGAGGTGCCAGGCCAGCGAGGCCACCTGGTCGCGGAGGGCGGACACCTGCTCGGCCAGGGCGTCACGCTCGGGCACCGCCGAGCCGGCCGCCGCCCGCAGGGCCAGAAGCATCGGCCCGGCGCCCTCGGGGATGACCATCGGCGTGAGGCCGAGGCGCTTCTGCAGCGACTCGACGTCGAGGGACAGGCTGTGCAACCCCGCCGGGTGCAGCACGACCGCCGGCCCGCTCGATCGGACGATGCCGCACAGCTCGACGGCGCCGAGCAGGAACAGCGTGTCGATCGTGTCGCCCGCCTCGGCGTCGAAGCGCAGCCCGTTGGCGGCGAACGCCTGGCGGGGGATGGCGTGGGCGCCCAGGGGCGCCGGCCCGAACGGCGCGACGCTGACCAGGTCGAGCGGGTCGAGGGCGACGCGCTCGAAAGTGGGGACCAACTCGTCGACGTCGGCCACGCCGGCGGTGGCGGCCGTCGGGGCGGCGACCGCTCCCACCTGCACCACCTGGCCGGGCAGCACGTCGACCGCCTGGCGGACCGTCTCGACGTAGCCGGCGGTCAGCCGGGTGCGGCGGTCGAGCATCGTGACGTAGCGGCCCTGGGCGGCGGCGAAGGCGGCGCCGCGCCAGTCGTCGCCCGGCCCCGTCGGCACGAACCGCACGGGGACGCGCTCGCCGAGGCCCAGCCCGGCCGGCACGGTGACGGCCGGCCGGATGTCGGCGGGATGGCTCACCAGCAGCTCGACGTCCGCCGTCGTCTGCCGGCCCAGGTCGCCCAGCAGCCCGTCGATCGGCCCGGCGGCGGCGGGGGCCGGCGCGTCGTCGGCGCGGGGCGGGGTCGCGTCGTCGGCGTCCGTCGCCCCGGGTGGGGTCGCGTCGTCGGCGTCCGTCGCCGGGGGCTCGGCCACGGGGGCCGACTCCGACCCGTCGAGGCGAACCACGACCGTCAGCAGCCGGGCGTCGGTGTCCTCCCGGGACTCTCGCTGCACGGCGTCGAGCGTGGCGGCGGCCGCCGCCGGGTCGTGGGTGAAGCGGCGGACGAACTGGTAGGTCTCGGCGTGGGGGTCGGCGGCCGTGCGGATGCGGTACAGCAGCTGCCGTAGCGGGGTACCGGGCCGCAGCGCCGGGGCGTCGACCGGGAACAGCTGGTCGCTGATCGGCAGGGCCACGTCCTTGACGGCGGCCTCGGCCCAGCCCGCCTCGGCCAGGGTCGTGCGGACCCGGTCCTCGTTGAAGAAACGCACGTGGGTGTCGTCGAGCAGGCCGGTGTCGGTCATGTCCCACCGGCCCATCAGCAGCTTGATGCCGACGTCGAGGTGGGTGACGTTGGGGATCGACACGACGAGCTCGACGCCCGGGTGCCGCTCGGCCAGCTTGGCGATGCCGCGCAGCGCCTGCACCGGGTCCATCAGGTGCTCGAGCACGTCGAGCAGGAGGACGGCGGCCAGCGGGCGCCCGTCGAGGAGCTCCTCGATCGCGGCCGCCA
>DATFOS010000188.1:0-2580 GCA_035265325.1 Acidimicrobiales bacterium | reverse complement strand
GCCGGCCGCCTTCGTGATCATCCAGCGGATCAACCTTGGCCTCATGGCCATCCTCGGCGAGCTGCGCGCGACCGCCAACTTCCGGGGCATCGCCAACGAGCTGTGGCCGTGGGTCGACGGCCCGCCGTCGACCGAGCTGGGCAAGGCCGAGGCCGACTGGCTCGCCAGCCGCGGCTGAGTCGGCGGGGTCCAGCGGCAGTCGACCCTCCCCCGCCGTGTCGGTGCCGGTCCTTACGATGCGCTCGTGGTCGACGTGCAGCAGCCGGTGCGGGGCCGCCCCGGGGGACTGGGGCAGGTGCTCGTCGACGCGCTAGACGCCGCGGGGCCCGACGGTCACGCCGCCCTCGGTGCCGACCGCCTCGCCGGCCTGCGCGGGCTCCTCGACAACGCCGCCCGGTCGGCCGCCGCCATCGGCCTGTGGACCGACGCCGAGCCCCTGCGACTGGCGAAACACCTGGTCACCGGGCTGCTGCGTTGCCCACGCCGGGCGCTGGCCGACGACGCGGGCGCGTCTGACGAGATCGTGATGGGACTGGTCGTCGACGCCGCCGCCAAGCTCGCCACCACGTCGCCGCGCCCGCCGCTCACCCTCGACGCCACGCTCGGATTCCTGGCCGCGCTGGGCGAGACCACCGTCGCCGACCACCTCGACGCTCTCGGCGATCGGGCGCGACCGTTCGTCCTCGAGGCCCGCGCCCGCGTCGAGCGGCTCGCAACGGCGTGGCCGGCAATCGAGCCCGCCTGGTGGCCGCGGATCGAGGAGCCCGTGCGGGTGCGGCTCGGCGGCGGCGCCGTCACGGTCGCCGGCCGGCTCGACGTGTTGCTGGGCGGGCCACCGACCGGCCGACCGGCGGTGGTGGTCGAGGTCAAGGGCGGCCGTTGGTATGACGGCATGCGCGCCGACGGTCACCTGTACGCGCTGCTGGTGGCGTTGCGCGACGGCGAGGCGCCCGTGGCGGCCGTGACGGTGGTGTCCGACGGCACGACCCAGGTCGAGCCCATCCGGCCGAGCGTGCTCGACCACGCGGCCGACCGGCTGGTGGAGGCGATACGGGTGGCGGCCGGCGTGGCCGCCGGCGAGCCGCCGGCCACCCGGCCGGGCGGGCACTGCCAACACTGCCCCGTCCGCCCCGAGTGCCCACCGGGTCGTGCCTGGCGACCCGAGCCGGCGGCGCCGTCATGATCCCCGAGGTCGAGGCCATACCCGACCCCCACGGTGCACTAGAGCCTCCACCTCCCCGGCTCGGCCCGCCCGCCCCCGAGGCCGACGCAATGACCGACCGCCACGGTCCACCCACGCCTCGACCTCCCGGGAGATCGGGAAGGACCGGCGAGGCGGTGGGTGTCGCCGAACGCCTGCGGGGTAGCGTGGCCGAGCGGATCGCCGAGCTGCTCGCCGGCGCGGCCCACCCGGTCGGCGACGTCTACGTCGGGTGGCACGCGGCCCGGGACGCTGCCACATGCCCGGCGCGCTACCGCGGCCAGGGTCCCGAGGGCTGGGCGTTCCCCGGATGGACGGCCCCGCTGGCGGCGGCCTCGGTCGGCCGGGCCGCCCTCGCCCATCACCTCGATGAAGCCGATCGGTCGGGCCTGCCGCCCGCGCTGCCGGACCCCCTCCCGACCATCCGCCGCTGGATGCGGGCGCTGCGGGCCCCGGCAGCCGGTAGCGGCGGTGGCGGCGGGCCGCCGCTCGAGCGTTCCGCGGTCGGCGACTGGGTGGCCGAGGCCTGGGCGGCCGGCGACACGGCCACGCTGACCGCCGTGGCCGCCACCGCCGCGCGATGGTTGGCCGGATTCGTGCGGGTCATCGGCTGGCCGCTGCCCCCGAAGCTCGGGTTGCTCAAGGCATCCGGGCCGCCGCCCACTCCCGGGACGTCGTGGCGGCCGGCCAAGGCGTCGCCGGTGAAGGTCGACATGGGCGCCGACGCGCGGCTCGGCCGGGTCACGGGCGCCGGGCGGTTCGGGCTGTTGGTCCACCGCGTGACCACCGGCGACGACGCCTCGCTGTGCGACCGGGCCGCCTTCGAGGCCGCGGCCGGGGGGCTCGCCATCGGCGTCGCGCCGGCCGAGGTGCTGGTCACGGCCGGCGATACAGGTGACTGCGCCCGCGTCGCCGTCGACGACGACCTGCTGGCCCGCGGCGGCGATCTGATCACCGCCGTCGTCCGCGAGCGGGCCACCGCCGTCGACCGGGGGTTCGACGCCGCCGATGCCTCGCCCTCGCCGGCGTGCCGCCGGTGCGAGCTCCTGGCGACGTGCTCGCCCGGTCAGGCCTGGATCGCCGGGCCCGGGCGGTGGCGAGGTGGCCTGCCGGTGCTTTGACCTTGCTGCGAGCACCGCTAGCCGGCTCGGGACGTCTCCTCCTCCTCGTCCTCCTCCTCGTCGCCACAGCCATGCTCGCCGGCGAACACACCCGCCCGGAAGCTGGCCTCCACCAGCTCCTTCGTGCGCGCCTCGTCATCGGCCGAGTAGGTGTCCGGACTGAAGAACCTCTCGTCCTTCAGCCGGCCAAGCTCGTCTCGCTCGGCTGGATCCAGCTGGTCGTACGACGCGACCAACTCGACGTCGGGGTCTTCCACG
>DATFOS010000187.1:0-7574 GCA_035265325.1 Acidimicrobiales bacterium | reverse complement strand
GCAGCCGGCGGCGCGCTCGTACCTCGACGGCCGACCACGTCCTGCGTCGCTGCCGGGCGGCGGGTGGCGGCCCGGCTGGGGCGCGAGGGCAAGTCCCTGTCCCGCCGGGCGCTGGTCGAGCGGCTGCGCTCCGACGAGGGCCTCGCCGTCGGCAACCAGCGAGCCGGCATCGTCCTCGCCCCGACTCCGCGACGAGGCGGCCGAGCGCCTCCCCGCCGAGACGCCTGCCACGCCGGCACCCGCGGCCGGTCGAGGTCGAGGCGGTGACGGCGTGATGCGCCGCTACAGCCGTTCGTCGATGCGGCGCCTGGTCCGCCGTGAGGGCCCGGCCGCGGGCGCCCGGGCCCGGCTACAGCGAGCCGGCCTTCGGCAGGACGTCGGAGGCCCAGGCCTCGAAGAACGCCTCCTGCTCGGGGCCGATCTGCTGGACGTAGACCTCGTCGAAACCGGCCTCGGCGTAGGCGGCGAGGCTGTCGAGGTGGGCCTGCGGGTCGGGCCCACAGGCGAGCTTCTCCCGAACCATGTCCTCGGTGACGAGCTCGGTCGCGGCGGCGAAGTCGTCCGGCCGGGGCAGCTCCTGCGCCAGGTTGCCGCCGAGCAGTTCGTTGGGCCACAGGCGGCGGGCGGTGGCGGCCCCCTCGTCCTCGGTGCGCGCCCAGCACACCTTCACGCCGCCCTGGACGGGCTTGTCGCCGCCGCCCTGCTCCCGGAACTGCCGCACACGGTCGGCGTCCGGCATGGTCAGGCAGTACCCGTCGCCGATGCGGGCGGCGAGCTCGACGGCGCGGGGCCCGAACGCCGACACGTAGATCGGGACGGGCTGGTCGGGGGCGGTGTAGAGCCGGGCGTTCTCGACCGTGTAGTGGGTGCCGCGGTGGTTCACGTTCTTGCCGCCGTGGAGCTCGCGGATGACCTCCACGGCCTCCTCCAGCATCTCCAGGCGGACGCCGGAGGCCGGCCAGTGCGCGCCGGTGACGTGCTCGTTGAGGTTCTCGCCGGTGCCGACGCCGAGGACGAAGCGGCCGTCGAGCTGGCGGGACGCCGTGGCCGCCGCCTGGGCGACGATCGCGGGGTGGATGCGCACGGTGGGGCAGGTCACCGCCGTGGTGACCGGGAGGGACACGGCCTCGGAGAGGGCGCCGATCACACCCCAGACGAACGGGCTCTGGCCCTGCTCGTCGACCCACGGGTGGAAGTGGTCGGAGATCCAGAGGCGCTCGAAGCCGGCCTCCTCGGCCCACCGGGCCTGCTGGACCAGCTCCTTCGGCCCGTGTTCCTCGCAGGACAGGAAGTACCCGACGCTCACCATGGCGCCCGGCTACCCCGGCCCCCGCCGGTCACACCGGCCGGCCGCCGGGCTCAGGCCCCGTGCCCGAGGCCCGAGTCGGGGTGGAACGCGGGGCGGCCCTCCGACCACCGGCGCAGGGCGTCGAACGGGTACACGCCGGTGGCATGGCCGTCGTTCCAGGTGAACGCCAGCGCCCAGGCGCCGTGGAGGCGGGCGTCCTCGATGCGCAGCGGCCGGGGCGACCCGGGGCGTGGCCAGGCCTTCTCGCCCTGGTCGCGTAGGTTGCGACAGGTGGCGCAGGGGCAGCCCGTCCGGAGGGACTCGAGGTCGAAGCGGGCGGCGTAGCCGTCCCGGAACGTGATCGTGACCCCGGCGTCGCGCGCCACGTCGATGGTCTCGGGCGTGACGGCGTCGTCGGGCTCCACCAGCGGATTATGGCGGAGGGCGGTGATTTCGCCGTGGCGGGCCCGTCTTCCCCATGTGTCGGAACGTGTGCCGCTGGCGATCGTGGTGATGGAGGTGGCGGGCAGCGAGGTCCCCGTGGGCCCCGTCGAGGGCGGCCTGCGCTGCGACCTGGGCCTGGTGGACGACCTGCTCAAGTTCGTCCTCGCCGCCGGCCGGCTGGGTTGGGCCGTACGCCTGCGGGAGGTCGACCCCGACCTCCGGGAGCTGATCGACCTGCTCGGGATGAGCGAGCGGGTGGGCCTGGGCCACGACACCGGCACGCCGGGCGCCGGGATCGCCCGCCGCGAGGACCGGGCCTTAGGCCTCGATGCGCTCGGGTAGGCCGAAGGCCCGGAACAGCTCGGGGTAGACGAAGTTGTGGTGGCCGACGATCTTGCCGCCCTCGACCTCGACGACCTGGATCGCCCACGGCTCCCACAGGCCCGGCCGCACCAAGTGGTAGTTGGCGAAGCCGGCGGTGCCGTTGACGTCGATCGGGATGAGCCGCCCGCCCTTGCAGACGATGCCCTCGCCGAGGAACCAACCGGCGAAGTCTTCCGGGCCCTGGAGCCACAGCTTCCACGGCGGCATCGACAGGACCACGTCGTCCTTCAGCAGGCTCACCAGTTCGGTGATGTCGTACCGCTCGAAGGCGTCGACGTAGCGGGCGAGCAGCGCCTCGTTCTCCGGGCCCATGTTGGGGTCGAGCTTGCGGTCCTGCTGCTCGGCGAGCGTGGCCCGCGCCCGCTGGAGGGCGCCGTTGACGGACGCCACCGTGGTGTCGAGCAGCTGGGCCACGTCGGAAGCCGGCCACTTGAGCACCTCGCAGAGGATGAGGGCGCAGCGCTGGCGGGCCGGCAGCCGCTGCAGGGCCGCCACGAAGGCCAGGCGGATCGTGTCGCGAGCGGCGGCCACCTCGGCCGGGTCGCCGTCGACGTCGATGACCGCCTCGTCGCGCACCGGCTGGACGAACGCGTGCTCCTCCTGCTTCTCGCCCAGCTGGGCGTTGGCGTTGGTGCTGGAGGGCCCCATCTCCATCGGGCGCGCCCGGCGCTGCGGGCTGCGCACCATGTCGATGCACACGTTGTTGGCGATGCGGTACAGCCAGGACCGCAACGACGACCGGCCCTCGAACCGGTCGATGTTGCGCCAGGCGCGGATCATCGTCTCCTGCACCGCGTCCTCGGCTTCGAGGCCGGAGCCCAGCATGCGATAGCAGAACCCGGTCAGCTCGCGGCGGTGCTCGTCGAGCAGCCGGTCGAGGTCGGTGGCGGCGACGGAGGACACGCCCGGAAGGCTACTGGCGCCCTGTGACACACACGAGCGCGACCAGGGCCGCGAGGGGCACGGCCTCGCAGCCGCCAGGATGGTGCGATGGCAGAAAACGGGCCCGACGACGACCCCTACCTCTGGCTGGAGGACGTCACCGGCGAGAAGGCGCTCGACTGGGTGCGGGAACGCAACGACGAGGCCTTCGCCGAACTGGCGACCGGTGAGCGGTTCGCCGTCCTGCGCGACTCGTTCCGGGAGGCGCTCGACGCCGACGACCGCATCCCCTACGTCCGCCGGCGGGGGGAGTTCCTCTACAACTTCTGGCAGGACGCCGAACACCCCCGGGGCCTGTGGCGCCGCACCACGCTCGAGTCCTACCGGACCGCCGAGCCCGACTGGGAGCTCCTCCTCGACGTCGACGCCCTCGGTCGAGAGGAGGGCGAGAACTGGGTGTGGCAGGGCGCCCCCGTGCTTCGGCCGGAGTACCGCCGCTGCCTGGTCAACCTGTCCCGCGGCGGGGCCGACGCCACGGTCGTGCGCGAGTACGACCTGGTGGACCAGGCGTTCGTCGACGCCGGCTTCGGCCTCCCCGAGGCCAAGAGCGACGTGGCGTGGATCGACATCGACCACGTCTTCGTGGGGACCGACTTCGGCGAGGGGTCGCTGACCACGTCCGGCTACCCCCGGGTGGTCAAGCGCTGGACGCGGGGCACGCCGCTGGAGGAGGCCGAGGTCGTCTACGAGGGCGAGCCCGGCGACGTGGCGGTCCACGCCAGCCACGACCCGACCCCGGGCTTCGAGCGCGACTTCGTGGTGCGCGCCCCGAGCTTCTTCACCAGCGAGACCTACCTGCTGCGCCCGTCGGGCGACCTCGTGCGGGTCGAGGTCCCCGACGACGCCTCGGTCGACGTCCACCGCGAGTGGCTGCTCGTGCGGCCCCGGACCGACTGGGAGGTCGCCGGCACGGTGCACCCGGGCGGGTCGCTGCTCGCGGCAAACTTCGAGGGCTGGCTGGCCGGCGACCGCTCGCTGACCCCCTTGTTCACGCCCGACGGCCACACGTCGCTGGCGTACTGGGCCTGGACGCGGCACCACCTCGTCCTCTCCACGCTCGAGGACGTGAAGGCGCGCCTCGCCGTCCTCACCCCCGGGGACGGCTGGGCCCGGTCCGAGCTGGCCGGCGTGCCGGAGCTGGGCGTGGCCGACGTCGTCGATACCGACCCCGACCACAGCGACGAGTTCTTCCTCGACACGCAGAGCTACACCGAGCCGGCCACCCTGCGGCGCGGCGAGGTGGGTGGCGACGTCGAGGTCCTCCGCCAGGCGCCGACCCGGTGGGACGCCACCGGCGTCGTGGCCCGCCAGCACTTCGCCACCTCGGACGACGGGACGGAGGTCCCGTACTTCGTGGTCCGCCCCGATGCGCCCAACGGTGGCCCGACCCTGCTCACGGGCTACGGCGGCTTCGAGGTGTCGCTCACGCCGTCGTACTCGGCGATCGTCGGGCGCGGCTGGCTGGCACGTGGCGGGACCTACGTCGTCGCCAACATCCGGGGCGGCGGCGAGTACGGGCCACAGTGGCACCTGGCCGCCATGCGGGAGAAGCGCCCCCGGGCCTACGAGGACTTCGCCGCCGTCGCCCGTGACCTCGTGGCCCGCGGCATCACCACGCCGGAGCGCCTCGGGACGCAGGGCGGCAGCAACGGTGGCCTGCTCATGGGCAACATGCTGGCGAGCTACCCGGAGCTGTTCGGGGCGATCGTCTGCCAGGTCCCGCTGCTGGACATGAAGCGGTACCACACGCTCCTGGCCGGGGCCTCGTGGACGGCCGAGTACGGCGACCCGGACGACCCGGACGACTGGGCGTTCCTGCGGACGTTCTCGCCCTACCAGCTGCTGCGCTCGGCGCCGCCGGGCACGGCCTACCCGCCGACCCTGTTCGTCACGTCCACGCGGGACGACCGGGTCCACCCCGGCCACGCCCGCAAGATGATGGCGGCGATGCAGGAGCGGGGCGTCGACGCCCGGTCCTACGAGAACATCGAGGGCGGCCACGGCGCCGCCGCCGACAACGAGCAGGTCGCGCTGCTGTGGGCGCTGGTGTTCGAGTTCCTGTGGCAGCAGCTGGGCACGTCCGAGGCGGCGGCCGAGCCGGAGCCGGCTGCGGCGGCGTCCGCGGCGGGCCCGGCGGTGGTCGACGTCGCCCCGATGGCGGTCGAGGAGGCGTGACCCCCGTCGTCCTCGCCCTGGGCGGGTCGGACTGCGAGGTACTCCACTCCGGGTTCCTGGGCCAGCCGGCGAACGCCGTGTCCAGCGTGGCCTACGTGCTGGCCGGCCTCGCCGTGTGGCGGCGGGGCGGCCCGGCCGGTCCCGCCCTCGCCCTCGGGGCGGTCGGGGTCGGCAGCGTGCTCTACCACGGGCCCATGCCGGCGGGCGCCGAGGCCGTCCACGACGGCGCCCTCGTCGCCCTCGCCGCCGCAGTGGCGCTGGCGGCGGCCCGGCGGTGGAGGGCGGGCACGCGTCCCCGGGTGCCCCGCCCGCCGGCCATCGCCGTGGCCGCCCTGGGCGCCGGGATCGTGGCCAATCTCGTGTCCCGGACCGGCGCCCCGCTGTGCCGGGCCGACGCGCTGCTCCAGGGCCACGCCGCCTGGCACGTCCTCACCGCCGTGGCGGCGGGCACCTGGCTGGCGGCGTGGGGCGGCACGGCCGCGGCAGCTTCGCCCCGCCGGCGGGCACCCTCTAGGGTCGGCGCCGACCGGGGGTAGCACCACGACCGTGCGCGAACGACTCGCCAACCTGCGCGACGAATGGCGTCCCAGCGCGGTCACGCTGGGCGCTCCGGCGTTCCCGTTGGGGATCCTCTTCGGGCTGAACGCGGTCGACGAGCTGGACCGGACGGCGTTCGCCGTCCTCCTCCCCGACATCCGGGACCACTTCGGGATCGGCAACGGCGCGGCCCTGTCCCTCGTGGCCGTGTCGACGATCGCGGTCATCCTGTTCGAGGTCCCGCTGTCGTTCGTGTGCGACCGCGTCAACCGGGTCCGCATCGCCACGGCGGGCGCCGCCCTGTGGGGACTGTTCTCGATCGCCACCGGCCTGGCGCCCAGCGTCGCCGCCCTGGTCGTCGCCCGGCTGGGCGCCGGGCTCGGGCGCGCCGTCGTCACCCCGACCCACAGCTCGCTGCTGTCCGACTGGTACCCGCCGGCCGCCCGGGTGAAGGTCTTCTCGGTCCACCGGCTGGCCAACTCGGCCGGCGCGGTGGCCGGCCCCGCCGCCGGCGGCCTGATCGCCTACTGGCTGGGCTGGCGGTGGCCGTTCCTGATCTTCGCGGCGCCGACGCTGGTGTTCCTGGTGCTGTCGCTGCGGCTGCGGGAGCCGGTGCGCGGCGCCCAGGAGCGGCTCGAGGCCGGCGCCGACGAGGCCACCGCCGCCGTGGCCCGACCGCCGGAGTCGCCCTGGGCAACCATGCGACTGCTGGCCCAATTGCCGACGTTCCGCCGCATCTGGCTGGCGGTCCCGTTCCTCGGCGTCGCCCTGTTCGGCGTGCCCAACCTGCTGTCGCTCGTCTACGAGGACGTGTTCGGGCTCGGCTCCGCCGAGCGCGGCATCATCGCCGCCGCCATCGAACCGCTGCAGATCGCCGGGATCCTGCTGTCGATGCCGTTCGTGTCGCGGCTGTCCTCGGCCCGGCCGCAGTTCCTGTCCCGCTTCGTCGCCCTGGTCGGTGTCATCGACGGCGCGCTGCTGGTCGCGTTGGCCTACGCCCCGAACGCCCCGTCCGCCATCCTGGTCCACGCCGTCCTGGCGGCGTCGGTGGGCACGCTGGCGCCGGCGTTCTTCTCCATGCTCTCGCTGGTGGCGCCCCCGCACGTGCGCGCCGCCGCGTTCACGACGCTGTCGGTCTTCGCCATCCCGGGGATCGGCGTCTTCCTGCCCGTCATCGGCGCCCTGTCCGACTCGATCGGGGTCCAGGCCAGCATGGTGGCGATGGTCCCGATCTCGCTGATGGCCGGGGCGCTGCTGGCCTCGGCCGGCAAGACCATCCAGGCCGACATCGAGGCCGTCCGCCAGGACGCCCTGCACTGGGCGAACGGGACCGCCGAGCCCGCGTCGGCGGGTGAGCCGCCCGCGGGCCCACCCACCGCTGCGGTCGCTACGCCGCCCTGACGATCAGGGCGTCGGCGACCTCGAGGACGCCCGGGACGATGCCGGCGTCGTCGAGGGCCACGGCCTTGGCCACCGGGGTGTCGACCTCGCCGCCGAGCATCACGACGCCGCCGGTGACGCGCACGCGGATGCGGGCGCCGTAGGTGTACGGGTTCTCCCGGAGGCGATCGACGACCGCCGCCTTCACGTCGCGGTCGCTGGGGCGCCGCCCGGACATGTGCTTGCCGTTCGTGGACCTCGCCATGGGATCGTCCCCTCCCCGGGCCGCCGCCCGTCACTGTCTGTCGAACACCCACAACACCGCGTCACGCTCCACGCCCGTTACGGCCACGGTGAAACTTCTTCGGTCACAGGAACGCGTTGCCGTCGGTCGCCGTTGAGCGTACGCTCAAAGCCAGCGCTC
>DATFOS010000186.1:0-4241 GCA_035265325.1 Acidimicrobiales bacterium | reverse complement strand
AGCCCACGACGTCGAAGGGGTGGTGGGCGTAGCGGTAGCGGGTGAGCCCGGCCCGGGTGCGGACCAGCACGTCGGTGCCCTCGCCGTCGTGCCCCTCGGGCGCCACGACGTGGGGCTCGGCCGGCCCCTCGAGGTCCCGCTCGCAGTAGGGGGCGTGCTCGAGGAACTGGCCGGTGGCCGACAGGTAGCGGGGCGGCGGGCCGACGTGGCCCCGCGCCTCGACGACCAGCGCCTCGACCGGCTCGCCGGGCGCCGGCACCCAGCGGTGGGTCGTCCCGGTCGGAACGACGACGTAGTCGCCCGCCCGGCACGCCAGCACGCCGAACGTCGACTCGAACCGGGCCGCCCCGGCCCGCAGGTACACGACCTCGTCGCCGGTGGCGTTGCGGTAGAGGCCGCTGGGCTCGGTGGCGGCGACGACGGCGACGCGCACGTCCTCGTTCGCCAGTAGGTGGGCGCGGCCGGTGACCAGGTCGCCCCCGGTTGCGGATGCCGCCGCGGCCGCTTTGGCCGTGTCCAGGTGGCGGGGGAGCAGGGGGTGGTTGGCCGACACCTCGCCCCCGGCGGCGCCGGGCTCGGGCACCGGCTCGGCGGCGGTGATCGCGGTCGGCGGGTTGCGGTGGTAGAGCAGCGACGAGGCGCCCGAGAAGCCCTCGGTGCCCATCAGCTCCTCGGCCCGCAGCCGGCCGTCGGTTCCACGGGCCTGCGTGTGGCGCGTGGCGGGGATCTCGCCCACCCGTCGGTAGTAGGGCATCGGCACGCCCTCCTTCTGTGAGGCACTCGTGCTGTCGTTCCAACAGTGTGACAACCGCCATGCCAATGCTTCCCCCGCAGGGGCCCGAAAGGTAACTTCCCGCCTTCGGAGGTTCAACGGTGCCCTCGCTGCTCGCCACCGCCGTCGACAAGCTGTTCGACGACGCCGGCCTGTTCCCACCGGCGTCTCGCCCCATGGCCGAGGCGCTGCGCGCCCACCATGCGGCGGTGACCGGCCCCTGGGCGGGGCTCGTCGGCCCCTTCCTGTGCCCGGTGTCGCGCCTCGACGAGCTCGACGCCTGCGTCGCCAGCGGACTGCCCCGGCCCCAGCGGATCGGCCTCATCGCCTACGACGTCGGCCGGCTCGGCCGGCGGCCGAACAGCGTGGAGGGCCTGGCCCAGTTCGAGGCGCCGCTCGGGACCAAGCTGCCCGACCTGGGGACGTGGGTCCTGCGCTACCTCGAGGTGCCGGCGATGGCGAAGGTCCACGAGGCCCTCGACCGGATCGCCGAGCTGGGCGCCCGGGCCAAGTTGCGCTGCGGGGGCATGTCCCGCGACGACGTGCCTGCGCCCGACCGCGTGGCCGACGTGCTCGTCGGCTGCGTCGAGCGGGGGCTCGTGCTCAAGGCCACGGCCGGGTTGCACGAGCCGTTCACGACCACGGGGCCGAGCGGCCGGCGGTACGGGTTCGTGAACCTGCTGGCGGCCGCGGCCTCCGCCCGGACCGGTAGCTACCGCGCCCAGGTCGCCGAGGTGCTGGCCACCGAGGAACCGCAGGCCCTAGACCTCGTCCACCGCCTGACCCGGGCCCGCGAGCTGCTCAAGTCGGTCGGCACGTGCTCGATCGACGAGCCGGTGGACGCCCTCGTCTCCCGGGGCCTGCTGTGACCCGGCGGGCGCCGCACGGGCCGCCCGGCGGCTGACCCGCCGTGCCGCTGTCGTCATGGGTGCCCGGGGCCGACGGCTCCGGGTTCCCGGCCGAGCACCTGCCCTACGGCGTCGTCTCGGCGCCTGGCGAGCGGCCCCGGGTCGCCGTCCGCATCGGCGACCAGGCCCTCGACCTGGCCCGCCTCGCCGCCGACGGCGTGGTGAGGGGGCCGTTCGACCGGCACTCGCTGAACCCGTTCATGGCGCTCGGCCCGACGGCGTGGGCAGCGGTCCGGGAGCGGCTGACCTCGCTCGTGTGCGACCCCGCCGAGCGCGCCGCCGTGGCGCCGGCGCTGGCGCCGGTCGACGGCCTGACGGCGCATCTCCCGTTCACGGTGGCCGACTACGTCGACTGCTACAGCTCGATCGAGCACGCCACCAACCTCGGGCGCCTGTTCCGGCCGGACGGTGAGCCGCTCCTGCCCAACTGGCGGCACCTTCCGGTGGCCTACCACGGCCGGGCCGGGACGGTCGTCGTGTCCGGGACGCCGATCCAGCGGCCCTGGGGCCAGCGCCTCCCGCCGGGCGCCGCCGCCCCGGTCGTCGGGCCGAGCGAGCGGCTCGACATCGAGCTGGAGCTCGGCGTCGTCGTCGGCACGCCGTCGGGCCCCGGCGTCCCCGTGCCGGTGGCCGAGGCACCGGGCCACGTGTTCGGCGTGGTCCTCGTGAACGATTGGTCGGCGCGGGACGTCCAGGCCTGGGAGTACCAGCCCCTCGGTCCGTTCCTCGGCAAGTCCTTCGCCACCACGATCGGGGCCTGGGTCACCCCGCTGGCGGCGCTGGACGCCGTGCGGGCGCCCGGCCCGCCGCAGGACCCCGAGCCGTTCCCGCACCTCCGCCGGGACCCGTCCGCCCCCTGGGCGCTGGCGCTGGACCTCGCGGTCGAGCTGTGCCCGGCCGGCGCCCCGGCGGCGGGCGAGGTCGTGAGCCGCTCGTCCGCCGCCGGGCTCTACTGGACGTTCCCCCAGCAGCTCGCCCACCTGACCTCGAACGGCGCCCACCTGCGGACCGGCGACCTCGTCGCCTCCGGCACGATCTCCGGTGCCCGGCGGGGGAGCGAGGGCAGCCTCATCGAGCTGACCCGGGCGGGCGCCGAGCCGCTGGTCGTCGCCGGCGTCGAGCGCCGCTTCCTCGCCGACGGCGACACGGTCACGCTGCGGGCCGCGGCCGCCGCCGGCCCGGGCGCCGACGCCGCCCGGCTGACGCTGGCGGAGGCGTCCGGCACCGTCGTGCCGGGACGCCCCCTGACTTGAGCCGGCCGGCGCGACCGATCAGCGGAACTCGTCGAGGACGGCCTGCGCGTCGTCCCGCAGGAAGAGCACGGAGGCGGACCCGACGGTACCGACGTCGGTCGGGATCTCGAGCGTCTCGGGATCGAGCCCGCTGCGCAGCCGCCAGCCCAGGCGGATGGCGTCGAACAACCCCATGTCGTCGTCGATCCGCAGGCCGTCGGAGGCACCGTCGAACGCCCGCAGCAGCGAGATCGGGTTCTTCGTGTCGGACAGCTTGCCCATCACCGCGGTGAGGAAGCGCTGCTGGCGGACGACACGGCCCAGGTCGCCGGTGCCCTCGGGCACCTGCTCGCCGTTGATGTGCTCGACGTAGTACCGGGACCGCACGTAGGCGAGGGCCTGCTCGCCGTCCAGCTCGACCGGGCCGCTGCCGGTGACGTTGAGGCCCGAGTTGGCGTCGGTCGCCGGGTGGGGGAAGTCGATCGTGATGCCGCCGAGCCCGTCGACCAGGCCGGCGAACGACACGAAGTCGACCTCCATGTACCGGTGGATCGGGATGTCGAGGGCGTCGCCGATCGTGCGCAGCAGGCGGGGGGCGCCGCCGTTGTAGGCGCCGTTGATCTTCCCCTCCGCGCCGATGTCGGCGATCGGCACCCACAGGTCGCGGGGGATCGACGTGACCTTGGTGCCGTCGCCTCCCACCTGCATGAGCAGCATGGTGTCGGCGCGCTGGCCGCCCGGGAAGTCGCCGTCGTTGATGCCGGCCTGCTCGCCGTCGACCGGCTCGCGGGAGTCGGAGCCGACGATCAGGTAGTTGGTGCCGCCGGCGACCGAGCCGCCGGCCAGCTCGCCCTCGGTCTCGACTCGCTCGATGCCGCTGAAGATGCTGCGCACCCACAGGAAGCCGCCGACCAGGCAGACGACCAGCAGGATGCCGATGACCAGCAGCACGCGGCGGAGCCTGAGGCGGGGGAAGCGCCGGCCGGAGCGGGAAGGCGCCCCGGCCGGGGCGCCGGGCCCGCGGCCGTCGCGGCCCGGGCCGCGCCGGGCAGAGGGGTCGCCGTAGGGATCGCGCCCGTAGGCGTCGCCCGGCCCGTTGCCACCGGGGCCCTGCGGGCGGACGGGGGCGCCCGAGGAACCGGCGCCGTTGCCACCGGGCGCCGGCCGCGGCGGGGCGCCGGCCGAGGAGCCGGCGTTGCCCGAGGGCGCCGGGATGAAGATGCGGCGCGGGTCGCCGGGAAGCGGGCGCTCGGGCTGTTCGAATCGGTCGGTCACTCTGGGCCCCGGTCAGTCACGGATCGACCAAGCGTAGCGACGCGAGGTCTCGCC
>DATFOS010000185.1:0-7578 GCA_035265325.1 Acidimicrobiales bacterium | reverse complement strand
GCCACGGGGGCGCCGTCGCAGGCCATCAACGCCGGCTACGGCTACCTGTGGTGGATCAACGAGGAGGGCCCGATCACCGGCCCGCTCAACCCGATGACGCTCGAGCAGGCGGCCACGGCCCCGCCCCGCCGGGTCGTCCCCACCGCCCCCGCCGACATGTACTGGGCGCAGGGGCTGGGCGGCCAGGTCGTCCAGGTCGACCCCGGATCCGACACGGTCGTCGTCCGCCTCGCCCCGGGCACCGCCGGGGCCCCCTACGGCATGGCCAACACCTCCCGGGTGGTCACGGAGGCCCTCGTCGACCCCTGAGCGCTCCCCGGGAGGAACGAGGACCGGCACGGCACCGGGCCCGGCCCGCTCCCCGAGGGGGAGTGGGGCGGGCCCCGAGCCGAGGCCGATTACGCCCGGCCGGCGGCCTGACGGCCGCGGCGGCTGATGGCGTCGATCGACGCCGCCACGAGCAGCACACCGCCCGTGACCATGAACTTCACGTCGGACTCCTGGCCGAGCAGGTTCATGCCGTTGGCGATCGAGCCGATGACCAGGGCACCCAGGAGGGCGGACCAGGCCGAGCCCCGGCCGCCGAACAGCGACGTCCCGCCGATCACCGCGGCGGCGATCGAGTTGAGCAGGATGTCGCCGCCACCGGACGACTGGTTCACGGCCAGGAGCCGGGAGGCCCCGAGGATGCCGCCGGCCGCCGCCATCGTCGACGCCAGGACGAACACCATCGTCCGTACCCGGTCGACGTTGATGCCGGCCCGGCGGGCGGCCTCGACGTTGCCCCCCACGGCGAAGATGTGGCGACCGAAGACGGTCCGCCGGGTCAGGAAGTCGAACACCACCACGAAGCCGACGAAGATCACGACGGCCAGCGGGAGGCCCCGGTTGTCGTTGAACATCGTCACGGCGGCGATCGTCCCGACGGCGACGACGACCAGCTTGAGGAGGTCGTCCCGCAGCGGCACGCCGACCAGGCCGGCGGCCCGCGCCCGGCGCTGCCGCAGCGCGATGACCAGCGCGGTCGCCGCGATCGTGAGCGCGGCCACCAGCCAGCCCACGGTCTCGGAGAAGAACGTGCCGGCCAGCCCGGTGATCGTGTCGTCGGTGAGGTTGACGGTGCCGGTGTCGCCCAGGACCCACAGGAGCGCGCCCTGCCAGGTCAGGAACCCGGCCAACGTGACGACGAACGAGGGGACCCGCAGTTTCGTGACCCACAGTCCCTGGACGAGCCCGACCACGGTCCCGACCACCAGCCCGGCGACGATGGCCCACGTCCCGTCCCAGCCGTGGCGGACGTTGAGCACGGCCATCGTCGCCCCGGCCAGGCCCGAGAGCGCGCCGACCGACAGGTCGATCTCGCCCAGGAGCAGGACCAGCACGACGCCGATCGAGATCATCCCCGACGCCGCGATCTGCAGCATGAGGTTGGTCAGGTTCCCGGAGGACAGGAAGTTGGAGTTGGCCGACTGGAAGTAGATCCAGACCGCCACCAGCCCGAGGATCACCGGGATGCTGCCCAGCTCGCCCTGCGTGGCCCGGCGGCCGATGTCGCGCACCAGGCCGCCCAGGCCCGGCGACGGCCGCGCGAGCCGCGGGTCGATCTCGCTGACGGTCATGACGCCTCCGATGCAAAGGCCGAGCGGACGTCCTCGTGGCGGGCGCCGGTGATGGCGGCCACCACCTCCTCCGCCGTCGTGTCCGCCACTCGGAACGACTCCACGCGCTTGCCCAGCCGCAGGACCACGATCCGGTCGGCCACGGCGAACACGTCGACCAGGTTGTGGCTGATCATGATCACGCCGTGGCCCTCCTCCCGGAGGGTGCGGACCAGGTCGAGGACCTGCTTGGTCTGGGCCACGCCGAGGGCCGCGGTGGGCTCGTCGAGGATGACGACCTTGGGGTCGCCCATCGTCGCCCGGGCCACGGCGATGGACTGGCGCTGCCCGCCGGACAGCGACGCCACCTCGGTGCGGACGCTGGGGATGCTCACCGACAGGCGCTCCAGCAGGCCGAGCGCCTCGTGCTCCATGCCCACCTCGTCCAGGACGCCCAGGTTGCGACCGACGCCGCGCGCCCTCTCGCGGCCCACGAACAGGTTGGCGACGACGTCGAGGTTGTCGCACAGCGCCAGGTCCTGGTACACGGTGGCGATCCCCATATCGGTGGCCGCGTGCGGCGTGGTCAGCGACACCTTCTCGCCCTCGAAGAGGATCGTCCCGGCGTCGGCCGGCCCGGTCCCGGCGATGACTTTTACCAGGGTGGACTTGCCGGCACCGTTGTCCCCCACGAGGGCGACGACCTCCCCGGCGTCGACCTCGAAGTCGACGCCGGAGAGGGCCTGCACGGCACCGAAGCGCTTGGACACGCCACGGAGCGCCAGCAGGGGCGTCGCCTCGCTCACGAGATGCCGGCCTCTTCGCAGGCGGCAGCGAAGTCGCCCTCGCAGATCTGATCGGCGGTCCAGAAGCCGTCGGCGACGACCGTGTCGGCCACGTTGTCGGCGGTGACGGCCACCGGGTCGAGGATCATCGACGGGATCTCGGCCTCGCCGTTGTCCACCTGCTGGTTGACCTGGTCCTCGGGCGGGTCCTCGCCGCGGGCCAGGGCGATGGCCACCTCGGCGGAGATCTCCGCCTGGGGCTTGATGGCCTTGTACACGGTCATGTACTGGTCGCCGGCGAGGATGCGCTGGATGCCGGCGAGCTCGGCGTCCTGCCCGGTCACGGGCGGGATCGGGTCGACGCCCGAGCTGCGCATGGCGGCGATGGCGCCGCCGGCCGTGCCGTCGTTGGCGGCGTAGACGCCGACGAAGCCGTCGGCCCCGAGGCGGGTGATGGCCTGCTCCATCTGCGACTGGGCCTCGTCAGCGCTCCAGTCCGGTGTGTCGTACTCGGCGCCGACCTCGTAGGGCGACTCGTCGATGACCGAGTGCGCCCCCTCCTTGAACTGGGTGGCGTTGTTGTCGGTCGGCGCGCCGTTGATCATCACGATCGTGCCGGAGTCCTCGCCGTCCTCGGCGAGCCTCTCGGTCAGCGCCTCGGCCTGGAGCTGGCCGACCCGCTCGTTGTCGTAGCTGATGTAGTAGTCGATCGGTGCGTCGGGGATGAGCCGGTCGTAGGCCAGGACCGGCACGTCCTGGGCCTCGGCCTGCGCCACCATCGAGCCGGCGGAGGCGCCGTCGACCGGGTCGAGGACGAGCACGTCGGCGCCGTTGGTCAGCGCCGCCTCGGCCTGCGACTGCTGCTCGGCGGCGTCCTGGTCGGCGTTGGAGTAGATGATCTCGCAGTCCGGGCAGAGCTCCTCGACCTTCGCCTCGAACAGCGGGCGATCCTGGGTCTCGTAGCGCGCCGTGGAGGACTCCGGCAGCAGCAGGGCGATGGTCACGGCATCGCCCTCGCCGCTGCCGCCGCCGGTGGCGGCATCCTCGTCATCGTCGTCGCCACCACAGGCGGCGGCGCCGAGCGCCAGGACCATGACCGCAAGCGGCGCCAGGGCGCGCCGCGTCGGGCGGGACTGGAACATGAGTTTCCCCCTCGTCGTTCGGAACCACCTGCACGGTACGGACGGGCCCGTGAACGAGGTATCAACATCCCGTCGCCGGCATGAACGAATCGTGAACACGATTCGTGAGCCGGCTCGCCCGGTCCGTGACGGCCGGCCACGCAGCCCGACCTCACGGCGGTTCGAAGCGGTATCCCAGACGCGGCTCGGTGACGATCAGGGGCGGCGCGCCGGGCGATTCGAGCTTCGCCCGGAGCCGGCGGACGTAGACGCGCAGGTACTCGGTCTGCGTCTCGTAGCCGACGCCCCACACCCGCCGGAGCAGCTCGCCGTGAGGCAGCAGGACGCCGGGTTGCAGCGCCAGCTCGCGCAGCAGGGACAGCTCGGTCGGCGTCAGGTGGACCCGCTCGTTGCCCTTCGTGACCCGGCGGGCGTCGAGGTCGATGACGACGTCCCCGGCGGCCAGGACCTTCGGGTCGCTCGCCACCGGCGCCGGCCGCACCCGCCGCAGGGTGGCGGTGATGCGGGCCAGCAACTCCTCGATGCCGAACGGCTTGGTCAGGTAGTCGTCGGCGCCCAGGTTGAGCGCCCGGACCTTGTCCCCCTCTCGCCCGCGGGCGGACACGACGATGATGCCGACCGGCGAGCCCTCCCGCAGCGACCGGCACAGCTCGAAACCGTCGGCGTCCGGGAGCATGAGGTCGAGGAGCACCACGTCGGGCGGGTCGCGGCGGACGTCGTCGACGACGCCGGCCCCGGTCGTGTCCGTCCGCACCTCGTAGCCGCGCACCACCAGGTTGGACCGGACCAGGTCGACGATGTTGGGGTCGTCCTCCACCAGCAGCACGCGGGTGGTGTCGGCGGCCCTCACCCGCAGCTTCCCGGGCTCACGGGCAGGGTCAACACGAACGTGGTGCCGGGCGCGTCCGGGGCCAGGGCCAGCTCGCCGCCGTGAGCCCGGGCGATGCCGCGGGCGATGGCCAGGCCGAGCCCCGTCCCGCCGGTGGCGGCTGACGCCACGTGCGGCAGGAACAGGCTCTCGGTCAGGCCGGGGTCGACGCCCTCGCCCTCGTCGGCGACCCGCACCTCGACCGCCGTCCCGGCGTCGACCGGGGCGGCGGCCACGCGCACGCGGCCGCCGGTCGGCGCGTGCCGGAAGGCGTTCTCCAACAGGTTGACCAGGACCTGCTCGATGCGGTCGTGGTCCGCCCACACGGGCGGGAGGTCGGCGGCGGCCGCCACGTCCACCCGGTCCGCCATTGGGCCGGGAGCTGCGCACGCCACCGACGCCGCCGCGACCAGCCGCAGGTCGCACCAGTCCGCCTGGAGCCGGAAGATCCCCGCGTCGAGGGCCGACACGTCGAACAGGTCGGCCACGAGGCGCTTCATGCGCTCGGACTCTGCGGCGATCGTGGCGAGGAAGCGGTCCTGCTCGGCCCGGGGCCACTCGACGTCCGGCTGGCGCAGCGTGTCGACGCAGCCGTGGATGGCGGTGAGCGGGGTCCGCAGCTCGTGGCTGAGCCGGGACAGCAGGTCGCGCTGGAGCCGTTGCGACTGACGCAGGGCCTGCGCCTCGTGGTGCGCGGCCTCCAGCTGCTCGCGCTCGAGCGCCAGGCTCATCGACCGGGCGGCGTCGTGGAGGATCTCGACCCCGTCCCCGGCCCTCGCGGCGTCGGCCCACCGCACCGCCAGGGCGGCCGGCCCCGCCGGCGCCCGGAACGGGACGGCGACCACCGTCCCGCCGTCGGGCGTCGGCATGCGCACCGCCTGCTGGGACCGGAGGGCGGCGTCGGCCGTCGTCAGGACCTCGGGGTCGTCGGGCGGGGCGGGCTCGCCCCCGGTCGGCGGGCCGTCCGCCACCACGCCGCCGGTCGCCGAGCGGGTCCGGGGCGTGCCCTCCACCGCCACCCGGATGACCGAGCGGTCGGCGCCGAGGACGTCGCGCAGGGCCACGAGTGCCCCGTCGAGCCCGTCGTGGACCTGCTGCGGCCCGGCCAGCGCCTCGAGCACCGTGTGGATCGCCTCCAGGACCCGGTTGCGGCGCCGCGCCTCGGCGTACATCCGCTCGCGCTCGATGGAGGCGGCCGCGTGGCTGGCGTACAGCGCGATCAGGGCGAGCTGGTCGGCACGAGGGCGCCCGACCGTGTCGCCGTAGCCGGAGATGGTGCCCAGGACCCCGGACGTCCCGGTGATCGGCGCGGCCCAGCCGCTGAGCACGCCGGCGCTGGCGGCGGCGTCGCGGAGCGGGGCCCAGGCGGGGTCGGTCCGCACGTCGTCGGTCACGACCGTCGCCGAACTGGCGGCGGCCAGCCCCACGATGCCGCCGGCGCGGCCGACGGGTAGGACGGCGTTGCGGGCCAGCAGCTCGTCCGGCAGCGCCACGGCGGCCGAGCGGCGCAGCACGGCCCCGGGCGGGCCGCCGTCGAGGCTGCCGTCGAGGAGGTGGACGCACAGCCGCTCCTCCCCCAGCGCCGCCGCCATGGCCGACACGACCAGAGGCAACGACGCCGCCGGCTCGACCTCGGACAGCTGCTCGACCAGGCTTCCGAGCCGGCGGAGCTGCCGGCTGGCGGTCGAGTCGACCTCCACGCCGAGCTGCATGGCGACCACGTCGTCGGGGTGGACCTGCGACGGCGACACCTCGCCGACGATCCGGCCCTGGCGGAGGACCACGATGCGGTCGGACAGCTCGAAGACGTGGTCGAGGTCGTGGGTCACGAGCAGGACGGCGGTCCCGGTGTCGGCCAGCCGGCGGACGAGGCCGAGCAGGTGCTCGGACTCGCTACGGCCCAGCGACGCCGTGGGCTCGTCGAGGACGAGCAGGCGCGGGTCGCCGTCGAGCGCCCGGGCCATGGCGATGACCTGGCGCTGGCCGCCGGACAGCGCCGCCACGGGGCGGGTCAGGTCCGGCACGGCGATGTTGAAGCGCTGGAGCAGGCGGCGGGCCTCGACCTGGCGGGCCGTGTCGTCGAGCAGGAGCCGCCGGTCCTCGTGGCCCAGGAACAGGTTGGCGACCGTGTCGAGGTTGTCGCAGAGGGCGAGGTCCTGCCACACGACGGCGATGCCCGCCGCGGCCGCGTCGCCCTGGTTGGGCCCGAGGGTCGCCCCGCCCACGGCCACCGTGCCGGCCTCGGGCGCCGTGGCCCGGGCGATGCAGCGGACCAGCGTCGACTTGCCGGCGCCGTTGTCCCCCACGAGCGCGACCACCTCGCCCGCCCCGATGTCGAGGGACACGCCGTCGAGCACCTGCAGCCGGCCGAATCGCTTGCTGACCCCCCGGACCTCCAGTACCGCGCCGCCCGGCGCGGGTGGGTCGGGCGCGGGCGGCGGGGCCGCGTTCGCTCGCTGCCGCCTCGTGGCCCCCGGGAGCGTCAACACGCCCCCAGTGTGCCCGCTGTCACCCAGCGCGTCCCTTTCAGTCCCCCAGCGCACGTCGATCGGCGCCGCGGCACGGTCCGCCGGGGCGACCGCCGTCAGGCTGCTGACCTCCGTCGTGCCGAAGTACGCCCGAGGGCAGGTTTCGGCTCCGGGGCCCAGGTGCTCCCGGAATGCGCCGGACGTAACCGCCGCCAGGCACGCCTCCAGCGTCCTCCGCAGGTCGTCCGGCGACTCGTCGCAGGCGTCACACCCCGCACCACGGCAGCACGACCTCGCCCCACCGCCCGAAACGGGCCCCCACGCCGGGGAAGTCCGTGTAGACGACGGTGGCCGGCGCCCCGCCGCCCGACCGGGGCGTCAGGCGCACGGCGTCCGTCGCCCCGGTCAACTTCCCGAACAGCTCGGGATCGACCTCGGCGCCGCCGTCGACCCGCTCGACGTCGTACTCCCGCGCCAGCCGGTCGACCTCGCCCCGCGCCCAGTCCCAGAAGGGCCGGTACCGCCCGGGATCGGTGACCCGCCCATACGCCGCCTCGTCCGGCACCCCGTCCGCCGTTTGATAGCGAATCCGGCGCTGCCCGTCGTCGGCCATGTCGCTCCTGCTCACCGTGGGGGGAAGACGCAGAACTCGTTGCCTTGCGGGTCGGCGCAGACGGTCCAGGGAGTGGTGTCGGTGGGCTCGGCGAGGACCGTGGC
>DATFOS010000184.1:0-4422 GCA_035265325.1 Acidimicrobiales bacterium | reverse complement strand
CCCGACCCGGCTGTCGTGACCGACTCGCAGTCGAACTGCGTGACCCGGCCCGTCCTCACGACGCCGTTGCAGTAGCCGGCGTGGGGCCGTTCGCCCGGTGCAACCCCCCAACGTCAACGCTCCTTCGACGTGAGCCCAAGTCGAGGAGATGATCGCCGACGGGGGTGCCGGGGCCGATGCTGCCGCCGGTGCCTACGACGAATGTGGCCCGATCTGGGCGGCGGGCTACGAGCAAGCGGCGGCTGCCGCTGGGCACCGGTTCGTCGAGCGGCACGCCGAGCGCCTCGACGCGGTGGCACGCCGGTACGCGGGGACGATGGACGAGATCGTGCAGGACCAGGACCTCCTGACCTACCTCGCCGCCAGGGTCGCTCAGGCGACGTGAATGAGGCCCCCCGGCGGGGCCGCATTGATCGCTCAACCAGCCGGGTTGCCGGCCAGAGCCGTCGCACATGTCCTCCGGAGGTAGGCCTCGCGGGCTCCCCGACGTCCGCCGCCCGACCGTGGCGGCGAACGATGGCCGGCGATCAGAGCGCCAGCGGGGAGGGTGTGGAGCGGGCGAAGGGGGCGCGGGGGTCGGAGGACCACAGGTGGTCGGCGCGGCTGCCGACGCCGTACCAGAGGATGTCGTCGGCGCTGTTGTCGTCGAGGTCGAGGACGGCCGGGCGGTAGGTGGCCGTGACCGGCCGGGGGGAGACGGCGCTGGTGTACTGGCCCCCGGCCGCCGTCCACAGGTGGTCGGTGGCCGAGCCAGGGGCGTAGAGGAAGACGTCGTCGTCGCCGTCTGCGTCGAAGTCACCGGCGAGCGGCCGGTAGTCGCCGTTGATGTCGGGGAGCCGGCGTTGGGTGGGGAAGGCCGCCCCCTGGGCGAGCCATTGCCAGTCGGCGGCGGTGCCGGGAGCGTGCCAGAGGATGTCGTCGTCGCCGTCGCCGTCCGCGTCGCCAACGGCGGGCCGGTAGGCCCGGGTCGCTTGGGGGGCCGTGCGGGTGATGAAGGTGGCCCTGTCGGCGAGCCAGATCCTCTCCCTGCCGTCCGAGCTGTACCAGAGGATGTCGTCGTCGCCGTCGGCGTCGAAGTCGCCGGGCAGCGGTGTATAGGTGCCGCCGACCTGCGGGGCCGGGGTGGGGCTGAAGCGGCCGTCGGGCGTGGCGAGCCATAGGGAGTCGACGAGCGACCCCGGCCCGTGCCAGAGGATGTCGTCGTCGCCGTCGCCGTCGAAGTCGCCGGCCGCGGGCCGGTAGCCTGTCCCGTTGACAGGCCGCGCCTGGGCGTAGACGGGGTGGCCCCCGTCGTCGCCGATCACCATGTCGTCGCGGCCGGCGCCGGGCCGGTGGACGAAGAGGTCGTCGGCGGGGTGGGGGTCGAAGTCACCGGCCAGCGGTATGCCGGCGTCGCTCGTGACGGCGGGCGAGGCGATGCCGGCGACGACCGGCAGTCGGGGCCCGGCGGGCCGCGTCGCCACCGTGGCGCCGTCGGGACGCCGGACCACGCCGACGATGGCGAGCGAGTAGCTCGAGTAGGTCGTGTAGGTGCCGCGCATCCAGGCCAGCGCCGAGCTCGCCCGGGGCCCCCGGGTCATGACCGGCCGGATGTTGTCCCTGGTGGAGTTGGCGGTCAGGACCGACCAGGCGTAGGTGCCGTCGGCGCGGCGCCGCCCGTCGAAGAGCTCCCAGTGCCGGGCGCCGTCGGTGCCGGAGATCAGGGGCGCCCCGCTGACGGGGTTGGCGTCGGTGGAGATCACGACGTGGTCGCCATCGCCTGGGTCGAGGGCGAGGAGGCCTGTGTAGTGGTATTCGGCGGCGTAGAGGCCCCGGCCGGCGAAGGCGACCTCCCGGGGCTCCCAGGCGGCCCCGTTCCAGCGGGCGATGTGGTAGCGGTGGTCCCCCAGGCTGAGCGTCGTGGAGTAGGCGGCAATGGGCCGGCCGGTTGCGGGGTCGTAGCCGACGTCGACGGTCCACGCGGCCTCGGCCGCCCCGGGCGTGGCCACCCGCGTCAGGGACGTGACGGGGACGCCCGAGCCGACGGGCCCCAGCGACTGGCCGGCCGAGGTGTGCAGGACGCCGTCCCGGATGTAGCCGTGGTAGATGCTCGTGCGGCTGTTGCGGGGGTGCGTCTCCGTGGCGATGAGGTCGATGCGGTCGCCACGAGAGGCGTAGCGGACGTAGGGGCGCCCGGACGCCCCGTCCGCCGGGTCCCGCAGGACCGTGCCGAGGCGCGACCAGGTCCGCCCGGCGTCGAGGGAGGCCATGGCGTACGGGTCGCTGCGGTTGCCCCGGTAGAAGTCGTAGAGGACGGACTGCCCGTCGGCGGCCAGCACCGAGTACAGGTTGTTGTAGGTGAGGTTCAGCCACGAGTCGACGATCGGGGGCAGCCGCAACCAGCTGCCGTCGGTGCGCCGGCGGTGGCTGCGGATGATCGGGTCGGCGGCGTGGCGGGTCCATGCCGTGAGGACCTCGCGGTTCCCGGCTTCCCAGATGGCGGCGCTGTTGTGGTCGTCCAGCTCGGCCGCACCCAGGCTGACCGCCCGCCGGCCGCCGGTGGCGAGGTCGACCTGGCTCACGACCACCTCCCCGCGCACCGGCGCGGCGGACACGGCAGAGGCGTAGAGCCGCTGCCCTGCGGCGTCGATGATGACGCGTTCGTCCTCGAACCACGACCAGGCACCGGAGTCGAGCAGCGTGGTCGTCCCCGCAGGCACGCTCGGCGTCGTCGCCGCGACCGCGGCGGCGGCTGGAGCTTCAGTTACGGGACTCGATGGGCCGGGAGGGACGGATGCGTCATCCGCCGGCGGCGGCGCCGACGCCTCGGCCGGGGGCGTCGCGGTGGTCGAGGTGGGGGACGGTGCGGGCGACGTCGGAGTCGTCACCGCGCCGGGAGCGGACGTGGTCGGCGCGGCCGAGGTCGAGGTGCCCGCCGTCACCTCGGTGGTGCTCGAACCGCCCTCGTGCTCCTGGCCGCCGGCGGGTGCGCCCGCCGACACCGTGAACAGCACCGCGCTCCCGACAGCCCACATGACATGCCGCACCGCAGCCCTCCCGCCTGTCTCGCCGGCACGCTAGTTGTTGTGGGTTCCCGACGCGGGTGGGCCCGAACGACTCCGGACGGCACGGATCGCCGAGGCCTCGTCCGCAGCCTGCACCGGTGGGACGCATCGCCCATGTGGTGGGACGCGTCGGCTCACAGGGCCAGGTGGACCTCCACCAGCTCGCCGTTGATGACGCTGGTGATGTCGGGCGGGACGCGCAGGCGGTCGTCGCTCAGGTAGCGGTCGCGGATGGCGTCGAGGTCGTCCTTGGTGGCCAACGCCGAGACGTCATCGAGGACGGCGGTCGCCTCGTCGGTCACGGGATCGTGAGGGCCGGTCATCATCCCCCAGCCGTCCCACGGCAGCAGCTCGACCTTGTTGAGGCAGGCGAAGTCGCTGAGGACGTTGCCGGCGATGAAGGCCAGGCCCCACATGTCGAAGATCCCGAACACGCTCGCATCGACGTCACCGGCCCGTGCCGCGGTCCAGGCCTCGGCACCGGTGAGGAACCTTCCGGGCGGCTGGTCGTACGGATCGAAGTCGAGGTCGACGGTCGCGGCCTGTTTCTCGTCGACCTGGGGGTCGTCACGCACCCACCGCTCGCCGTCCCACCGCTCGGTGATCCAGTGGTCGTACCACTTGGCCGGGTCGAAGTAGTTGCTGAAGCCACACCGAACCCTTGCCGGCACTCCCTGGGAGCGCAGCAACGCAGTGTGCAGCAGCGTGAAGTGCCGGCAGATGCACAGCACCCGATCGATCGGCGGGCGGGCCACGGTGATGGGTTCGTCGGAGATCTCCAACGCCCGGGTCAGCACCTCGGCCGTCGACCGGAGGTTCTGCTCGTCGATGCGGATCGCGTCGCCCGTGACGCCGTACGCCGGCGCCCAGTCGCGGTGCAGCAGCAGGCCCTGCACGACGCGGCGCAACGCGTCGAGGTCGGACGGCACGTCGACGAGCGCCGGATGATCGGGCAGCGCCGTCATCGCGCCCGGGGTTCGGTAGTAGTCGACGGGATGGTCGCTCACGTCCGCACGGTACGACGCCCCTGTGACAGCTGCGGCGAGGCACGCGCCCGTCCGCTCCTCCGTCACGACCGGGCCACCTGCGCCGCGGCGGCCGGTCCGATAGTCCCACCATCTCGCCGCCGCCACCTCGCCGGCGCCTGCCCACGGCGTGGCGAGGTCGATCCGGCGGGCGCGTCGCTAGCGTTTCGGGACGTGCTCGCCGACGGATACACGCTGATCCCCGAGGCGCCGCCCGCCGAGGCCGCCGTGTTGCTGCGGGCCCGGTCCGGCCTGACGCCGAAGACGCTGCAGCAGTCGGCGCTGGCCATGACGGGCAGCTGGGCGGCGGTGCACGTGGTCCACGACGCGTCCGGCGTCATCGTCGGCCAGGG
>DATFOS010000183.1:0-2924 GCA_035265325.1 Acidimicrobiales bacterium | reverse complement strand
CCTGGCCCGGGCCGCTCTGGCCGACTACGGATGGCCCGAGCGACCGCTCGACAACGAGCGCACCGCCGTGGTGATCGGCAACGCCATGGCCGGGGAACGGCACTACCTGACCTCGATGCGGGTCAACTACCCCGAGTTTGCCCGTGAGCTGGAGCGGTCGACGACCTTCGCCGCGCTGGCCAAGGAGATGCGCGAGGCGATCCTCGACGAGACGGGCAGGGGCTTTCACACCACGATGCCCGCCATCACCGAGGACACCATGCCCGGCGAGCTGGCCAACATCATCGCCGGCCGGGTCTCCAACCTGTTCAACCTCCGCGGGCCGAGCTATGTGACCGACGCCGCCTGCGCGTCCGGCCTGGCCGCCACGGCCGCTTCGGTCGAGGGGTTGATCAACCGCGAGTACGACGCGGTCCTCACCGGTGGCATCGACCGCAACATGGGGGCCGCCACCTACGTGAAGTTCTGCAAGATCGGCGCGCTCTCGTCGACCGGCACCCGGCCCTACGCCGACGGGGCCGACGGCTTCGTCATGGGCGAGGGGGGCACCCTGTTCCTGCTCAAGCGGCTGGCCGACGCGGAGCGCGACGGCGACCGCATCTACGCCGTGCTGCTCGGCATGGCGGGCTCGAGTGACGGGAGGGGCAAGGGCATCACCGCCCCCAACCCGGTCGGCCAGCGGCTCGCCGTCGAGCGAGCCTGGCAGCTGGCGGGCGTGGCGCCGTCGACGTGCTCGCTCGTCGAGGGGCACGGCACGTCCACGGCCGTCGGCGACGTGGTCGAGGTGGACGCCCTGACCCAGGTGTTCGGCGGTGACGGCGTTCCCGCCGGTTCGATTCCGCTGGGCTCGGTGAAGTCGAACATCGGCCACCTGAAGGGCGCGGCCGGCACGGCCGGCCTGTTCAAGGCGGCCATGGCGCTGCACCACAAGGTCCTGCCGGCGAGCATCCACGCCGAGCAGCCCAACCCGAACATCGACTTCAGCCGGTCGCCGTTCACGATCAACACCCAGCTGCGCCCGTGGGACCCGCCGCCTGGTGGCATCCGGCGGGCCGGCGTCAGCGCCTTCGGCTTCGGCGGGACGAACTTCCATGGTGTGCTCGAGGAGTACACGCCCGGACGCAGCGGCAGTACCGGCGCGAGCCAGGTCTCGTTCGCCGACGTCGAGGTTCCGGTCGTGTCGACCGAGGCCGCGCCGGCGGCGCCGGCGCCCGAGCAAGCGCCGTCCCCGCCGGCCGCCGGCAAGGTCCCGCGGCGCGGTGCCTTCGTCGCCGGTGCCGCCGACGACGCCGAGCTCGCCCGCCGGCTGCGCGACGTGGCCGACCGTGCGGCGCACGGCGACGCGCCCGCGCCCGGGCCGCCGGCACCGACCGACCTCGCCGCGCCCGTGCGCGTCGCCATCGACTATGGCGATGCAGCCGAGCTGGCCGACAAGGCGGCCCGGGCGGCCCAGGCGATCGAGACCAGCAACCCGGCGATGTGGCGCGCGTTGCGCGCGTGGGGGGTCTTTCTCGGCCGGGGCCGTCCGGGCAAGGTCGCTTTCCTCTACACGGGACAGGGCTCCCAGTACGTCAACATGCTGAAGACCCTCCGCGTCGAGGAACCGGTGGTCGCGGACACGTTCGCCCAGGCGGACGCGGTCATGACGCCGCTATTGGGCAGGCCGCTCACCGAGTTCATCTTCATCGACGAAGCCGACGCCGAGGCCGTCGCCCGGCTCGAGCAGCAGCTCTTGCAGACGGAGATCACCCAGCCCGCCGTGCTGGCGGCGGACCTCGCCCTCACCCGGCTGCTCGCCACGTACGGCGTCACGCCCGACATCGTCATGGGACACAGCCTCGGTGAGTACGGCGCGCTGGTCGCCGCGGGCGCCCTGTCGTTCGACGCCGCCCTCGAGGCGGTGAGCGCCCGCGGCAGCGAGATGGCCCACCTGTCGATCGAGGACAACGGCGCGATGGCGGCCATCCTCGCGCCGCTCGACGAGATCGAGCGGGTCGTCGCCTCGATCGACGGCTACGTCGTCATCGCCAACGTCAACAGCACCAGCCAGGCGGTGATCGGAGGTGCGACCGCGGCGGTCGATACGGCCGTCGACGCGTTCATCGAAGCGGGCCACACCGCCATCCGGCTCCCGGTCAGCCACGCCTTCCACACCTCGATCGTGGCCCCGGCCAGCGAACCGCTGCGGCGGGCCCTGCTCCGGCTCGACCTGAAGTCGCCGACGCTGCCCATCGTCGCCAACGTCGACGGTGAGCTCTACCCGACGGGCCCGGGCGTGCAGGGCCGGATGCTCGACATCCTGGCCCGCCAGGTCGCATCACCCGTGCAGTTCGTAAAGGGCCTCCACACCCTCTATGCGGAGGGGGCACGCGTGTTCGTCGAGGTCGGCCCGAAGAAGGCGCTGCACGGCTTCGTGGAGGAGGCCCTTGGCAAGGACCACGACGACGTGCTCGCCCTGTTCACCAACCACCCGAAGCAGGGCGACATGGTCTCGTTCAACCAGGCGCTGTGCGGCCTCTACGCCGCCGGCCTCGGCACCCCCGCCCGAACGCCGACCGCCGCGACGGCTCCCGGCGCGCCGGCGTCGGTCGCCACCTCGGTCGACGAGCCGGAGGGCTCATCGGCTGCGACGGCGCCCAGCGTCGCCACGCCCGACGACCGCTACCTCGAGCTCGGACATCTGTTGGCCGACTTCCTCGAGCAGAGCCGTTCCGTCTGGGAGGCACCCGCACCCGCACCGGCGACCGCACCTAGGCCCGTCGTGGCCGGCCCCCCCGAGCCCGTGGTCATCACCGGCGCGGCACTCGGCCTTCCCGGCACCGAGCGGGTCTTCGACGACGACAACCTTGGGCGCATCCTCGGCGGGCAACAGTTCATCGACCTGATCCCCCAATCGCTTAGGGAGGCCATGGCCGACAAGCACA
>DATFOS010000182.1:0-6686 GCA_035265325.1 Acidimicrobiales bacterium | reverse complement strand
CCACGGGCACGCCGACCAACCACGGCCACGGGCCGCCCGCCGCCGCGGCCGTGGCGCTGGCGGCCGAGCGCATGCGCCGCGACCTCGCCCGCCAGGTGGACGAGCTGCGCCAGGTGGCGGTGGCGGTCGAGCCGCTGAGCCGCGGCGGGGCCGGCCCCCACCGGCTGGCGGCCCTCGTCCGGGCCTACGTGGCCACCCTGTACGGCGACGCGCCCCGCCCGGACCTCACGGTCGACGTGCGGTCCGACCTGGCCCTCCACTGGACCACCGAGGCGGTCGTGCTGCGGATCGTCCAGGAGGCCGTCCACAACGTCTGGCGCCACGCCCGCGCCGCCCGCCTCCGGGTCACGATCGGCGCCACCGGCGACCGGCTCACGGCGGAGGTGCTCGACGACGGCGTCGGCATCGGCGGCGCCCAGCTCGGCCGCGGCATCGGCTCCATGGAGGTCGTGGCCGGCTTCGTGGACGGCGAGCTGGCGATCACCGAGGCCCCCGGCGGCGGGACCCGGGTCCTCGCCGCCGTCGACATCGGCCCGCCGCCCTCGCCCACCCGCCGGCCGCAGCTGCGCGTGGTCGGGGACCGCTGACGAGCCCGTCGCCGGATGCTCGAGCGTCGTTCAGTCACCTGCCAGCCGACGAGCCGGAGAGAGGCCCCCACCGCTACGCTCCGAAACGTGCTGGGTGATCTATTGGCCACTCCCGGCGTCGAGGAACTATGTGAGCTCGGGAGCCGGTTCGGCTTCATGGCCCTCCACGGCGGCAACCTCGAGCGGGGCACCGACACGATCGCCCGGGCCGCCGCCGACCGGGCCGGGGCGTCGCTCTACGCCGTGGTCCAGCCGCCGGACCTGCGCTGGCACGTCCCCTCGGTCGCCTACGACCCCAAGGACTCGGTGTGCCTGGCCACCTTCCTCGCCCACGTCGACACGGTCGTGACCGTGCACGGCTACGGGCGCGAGGGCCTGTGGGCGACGCTCCTGGTCGGTGGCCGCAACCGCCCGCTGGCCTCCCGACTCGGCAACGCGCTCCGCCGCCACCTGGGTGAGGGCTTCACGGTGCTGGACGACCTGCTGTCGATCCCGCGACCGCTGCGGGGCCTGCACGCCCGCAACCCGGTCAACCTCCCCCGCCAGGGCGGCGTCCAGCTCGAGCTGCCGCCGCGGGTCCGGCCCGGAACGGGGGTGCCGACCTACGACCCGGCCTACAGCGAGGCCGTCGTCGCCGCGCTCGCCGCCATCGCCACGGCCCCGTGAACAGCTCGCCCGGCCGACCGCGCCGGCGACGACCGCCCCTATCGTGGCTCGATGGACCTCCCGCCCGGGTACAGCCGAGCCACCAAGCGGCTGAAGGGTGAGCTCGTCGACGACGGCATCGCGCTCGTCCCCGGCGACGCCCTCCTGCCCCTCGTCCTCGACGAGCTCGAGTACGCCCGGCGCGGCCCCCGCTTCGAGCGCCGCATCCCCACCTACGGGTCGATCGTCGTGCCCGACGACCGCTCGCTCGTCGCCACCGGCGAGCTGGTGGACCTCGTCGAGCTGGACGGCATCGACCTGGCCACCGCCCGCCGCTTCGCCGACGGCCGCGCCACCTACCTGGCCCGCTGGCTGGACGGGACGAGCGTGCTCGCCTGCTTCCGCCGGGCCGTGCTGTTCGAGGCCGACCTCGTCGACGTCCAGGCCGAGACCGGCGCCTACATCATCCAGCGCACCCCCGTCCTCAACGTCACCCGCCTGTTCACCAGCGAGGCGACGATCGAGTGGTCGGGCCATCGCTGGCTGGCCCGGGCGACCGCCCGCGCCGAGCACGCCCGGCTCCTCCCCCGCCTGCCGGCAGCCCGCTCCGACGTGCTGGCCGGCATCCTCACGCTGGCGGTGCACTGGTTGAGCCCGTCCCGGGCCGGGGCCACGATCATCCTGCCGGGCGACCACGGCGACGCCGGCCTCGACGTCGAGCACTCGATCGCCACTCCGGCCCTCCGGCTCACCGACCGGCACCACTTCCCGGCCGTTCTGGCGGCCCTGGTGCAGACCGACCTGGCCACCGTGGTCGAGCCCGACGGGGGCGTCTCGCGCATCGGCGTGGCCCTGCGGTCCTCCCCGGAGGCGATGGCCGAGGCGCCGGTCGACCCGAGCCACGGCATGCGCCACCGCTCGGCCGCGACCTACACCTACGACCAGCCCGGCGCCCTCGCCGTCGTGGTGAGCGAGGACGGCCCGGTCACGATCTTCCAGCGCGGCGAGCCGGTGTCCGAGTGCGCAGGCGGCCTCACCCCGTTCGAGCCGGCCACGGCGCCGGCCGGGAGCGTCGAGCCCTACCCCACCGCGCCGGCCTAACCTCGCCAGGGGGCGGGCTCCCAGGATCGAGGAGGATCCTCTTGGCCGACGTCTTGCTGTTCCACCACGCCCACGGGCTGACACCCGGCATGGTCGCCTTCGCCGACGCCCTGCGAGCAGCCGGGCACACCGTGCACGCCCCCGACCTGTTCGAGGGCCGCACGTTCGACGACCTCGAGGGGGGCGTCGGCTACGCCCGGGAGGTCGGGTTCGACGCGATGATCGGCCGGGGCATGACCGCCGCCGAGGGACTGCCACCGGGGCTCGCCTACATCGGGTACTCGCTCGGCGTGATGCCCGCCCAGGCGCTGGCGCAGACCCGTCCCGGGGCCACCGGCGCCGTCCTGATCGCCAGCTGCGTCCCCCCGGCCGAGTTCGGCACGGACTGGCCCGACGGCGTCCCGGTCCAGGTCCACGGGTCCGAGGCCGATACCCTCTTCGCCGACGAGGGTGATCTCGACGCCGCCCGCGCCCTGGTGGCGGAGGTAAAGGACGGCGAGCTCTTCCTCTACCCCGGCGAGGCGCACGTCTTCGCCGACACGAGCCTGCCGACGTATGACCCGGCCGCGGCGGCGGTGCTCACCGAGCGCGTGCTCGCCTTCCTCGACCGGACGGCGTGACCACCGGTCGTTGGGGCGTCTCCTAGCAGGTGGCGTCGGCCGGCGGCTCGCCGACGATGTAGCCGTTGGACACCGTGGTCGTCGTGGTCGGCGGCGGCGGGGCGGTGGTCGTCGTCTGCGGCGGCGCTGTCGTCGCCGGGGCGCCCGGTGACGCCGGCATCCGGTCGAGCGGCGTCGGCTCCTGGTGGATCGTCTGGAAATCGGCCCCCACCATCAGCACGGCCTGGCCGGGAGTGAGGTCGGCCTTCTCGACCAGGTCGGTGCCTCCCGTGACGTGGCGGGCGAGGCGCAGGCCGTAGTTCTCCTGGCCGGGGGCGTAGTAGACGATCGAGTGTTGGGGCCGCTCGTCGCTGCTGATCGGCTCGACCACGTCGAAGCCCACCGTGACGAGGGCGCCGGACACGTCGTTGCCGAGGCCGTCGATACCCGTGGCGTTGGCGACCTGCACCTCGACGACCCCGGCGCCGACCTCGCTCGGGTCGAGGCCCCGGAACACGTTGAGGACCGGCTCGGCGGCCTCATCGTCGACGAGAAGTCGGTTTTCGTTGTCCGGGCTGGGGTAGGAGGGCAACGAGTAGGTCTCTAGCCTCTCCGAGCTGAAGTCACGGAAGTTCTCTGCCAGGTCGACGATGTCGCCGATGCCGAGCTGCTCGTCGAGGCGGATGTTGCCGACGCCGATGTTGACCAGCTCGTTCATGCGCAACGGGTTCTCGCGGACCTGGCCGAGCGTCGTGGCCAGCGCCCGGCGGATGAAGATCTGCTGCCGCTGGACCCGGCTGACGTCGGACTGCGGGTCGCGTTCCCACCCGTCGGGCGTCATGTAGTCGAGGTAGCGGGACCGGGCGAACTGCAGCGCCTGCTCGCCCTGGAGCGTCACGCAGCCGCGCTGCTCGATGAACAGCCCGGAGTGCTCGTCGCGCACGGCGTTGGGGATCCACAACGAGACGCCCCCGATCGTGTCGACCAGCTGCTGGAAGCCGTTGAAGTCGATCTCGACGTAGTGGTGGATCGGGATGCCGAAGTTGAGCGACAGGGTGTCGATGAGGACCTGCTCGCCGTCCTCCATCGAGTAGGCGGAGTTGATCATCCGCCGCTCGCCGGTGTTGGGGATCTCGACCATGAGGTCGCGGGGGAACGACAGCACGCTCACCCGGTCGGACGCCGGGTCGAGGCGGACGACCATGATCGTGTCGCTGCGGCGGCCGCTCAGCGAGCCCTCGTCGGACGTTCCCTCGCGGGTGTCGCTGCCCACGAGCAGGAAGTTCTGGGGCTGGCCGGCAGGCGCCTGGGCGATGTCGATGTCGGCGACCCGCTCGATCGAGTTGTAGCGGTTGAGCACGTACCCGGCCACGACGCCCGCGACCAGCACCATGACCGTCACCGCGCCGGCGAGCCCGAGGATCACCCGCTGGCGGCGGGACCGGCGTGGCTTGCCCCGCTTGCTCAGCAGCGGGTTGCCGTCGACGTCCCGGTACGCCCATCGGTTGGGCCGCTTGCGGCCGCCGCCGTCGCCCGACTCGGCGCCGAGCTCGTCCGGCCGGGGCCGCCGCTCGCGGCCCTGCCCCGGCTCCTGGCCGGGACCGCGGTTCCCGGGACCGCCCCGGCTTCGGGGGCCGCCGCGACCGCCCGGACCGCCCCCGCCGGGGGGCGCGCCCTGGCGCGCCGGCGGGCCGAGGCGGGTGAGGCCGTGGCCGGGGCCGTTGGGCCGGCCGGTCGCCGCGCCGTTGCCGCTGGCGATCCTGTTGCCGCTGCGTGCGCCGCCGTTGCCGTTCCCGTTGCCGCTGCGGACGCGTCCGCCGCCGTTGCCGGCTCGGCCAGCGTTCGCCCCGGGCGCCGGGCGGGGTCGGGGACGAGGGACACCCGTGGTGCCACCACGACCGTCCTGGCTCTCGTCGCGAGGGCGGTCACCGATGACTCGCCCGGATCCGCCCGGCATCGGAGCGAGACGATAGTGGGCATCGTGCGGCGGGTCGGCGCGGCCGTGTCACCCGCAGATGAACGCCGTGAGTCACATCGCTGATGGACACGCACGAGGCCACCCCGGTGGCCGACGACGCCGAGACATACCGGCAGCTCGCTCCTGAGCTGACCCGGTTCGCGACCGCCCTGGTGGGACGGTCCCATCGTCGGCGTCACGCGGTCGCCGCGTCGGCGGTGGGGTGTTCCGGGGTGTGGCGGAAGCGGGCCAGGAGGAGGAGGTCGTAGGTGGCCTTGGCCGTGCCGGCGATGAGGAGGGGCCAGCCGACGTCGGAGCGGGCCAGGAGGGCGCCGGCCAGGAGCGGGGTCGTGGCCGCCGCCAGGCTGCGGGGGACGTTGGTGATGCTGGCGGCGGCCGAGCGCTCGTCCGGCGGGACCACCGCCATGACGAACGCCTGGCGGGCCGGGACGTCCATCTGGGACGTCAGCGCCCGCAGCAGGAGCAGCCCCACCGCCACGCCGGGGTGCGGGGCGAAGGCGGCGGCCGCCAGGCAGGCGTTCGCCGGCAGGTGGGTGAACACCATCGTGCGGACGAGGCCGATCCGGGCCGACAGGGGGCCCGCCAGCAGCTGCGACACCCCGCCCAGCAGGCCGGCGGCGAAGAACACCGCGCCGGTCGTCGCCGTGGACAGGTCGAAGCGCAGGTGGAGCCACAGGACCAGGAGCGACTGGACCACCAGGCCGCCGGCCGCCGAGTCCAGGCTGAACAGGGCGGCGAGCTCGAGGACCGTCCGCCGTGACTCCCCCAGCGCCCGGCGCCGCCCGGGGCCCGCGGCCGGCTGGCCCGCGGCCGGCTGGCCGGCGGCCGGGTCCCCGGCGGCGTCGGCGTCGGTGTCGGTGTGCGTGGCCTCGGGCGCCGGGGTATCCGGCGGCAGGCGGCGGTACAGCGACGCCACCGCCACCGCCACCAGGGCGTAGCCGACGAAGCCCAGGCGCTGCGCCGTCGTGAGCGACCAGCCGGTGGCATCCGCAAGCCGGTCGGGCAGCGCCGCCGCCAGGGCACCGAGGGCGGCCGCCAGCGTGCCGGCGACGTTGTAACGGGCGTAGGCCCGCGGCCGTTCCGCCGAGCCCAGCCGGTCCGCCACGTAGGCCTGCTCGGTGGCGAGGAAGACGCTCACGTCCCCGGAGGAGGGGTTGAGCGTGCCCACCACCGCCACGAGGAGGACGACCGGGAACGCCGTGGCCGTGGCGAACCCGAGCCCGGTCGCCGCCATCAGCCCGCAGGCCATCAGCAGCCGCCACCGCAGCGACCCCGACCAGCGGCCCAGCCCGACGGCGAGCGTGAGCGCGGCCGACCCGACGAGCGTCCCGGTGACGACGGCCCCCACCTGCAACGGCGAGAACCCCAGGCCGGACAGGTATCCCGCCAGCAGCACCGACACGAACCCGTCGGCGAACCCCCGCAGCGCCCGTGCCCCCGTCACCAGCTGCACCGGACGATCCGTCACCCGGTGGGTGTATCAGGCGGTGCGGCCCCGGCCCCGAACGGGCACGGGTGCGGGAACGCGCCCGGCGCCACGACAAACGGCGGAGCGGGGCAGGCCCCCGACTTCCGGCCCCGCCTGGGCGCCACCGAGGGCACGTTCACGACGGCCGACCCCCTGCGGGTCGCCGGTCACGGCCTAGGCCCGACCCGGGCTGACCGGACGGACGGGCGCCCGCGGCGGCGGGCCGCGGGCGCCCGGGCCCGGCTACAGCGAGCCGGCCTTCGGCAGGACGTCGGAGGCCCAGGCCTCGAAGAACGCCTCCTGCTCGG
>DATFOS010000181.1:0-22516 GCA_035265325.1 Acidimicrobiales bacterium | reverse complement strand
ACCTCGGCTCGCCCGGCGGGCCGGTCGGCGACGACCTCGCCGACGACACGCCCGGCCCCGAGCACGGCCTCGCCGATCACGGCGCCGCCGGCGACGACGGCGCTGGGGAGATCGCGGCTCGGGACGATGTCGCGGAGGACGCCGCTGACCCCGAAGACGGGGACGATGTCGCCGACGACATCGTCGCCCCGGAGGAGGGCATCGGCCACACCGGCGACGCCATCGCGGACGACAGCGTCGGTATCGAGGGCGGCACCCATCAGATCGCGGGCCGTGACGACGAAGTCGCCGCCGGCACCCGCGCCTCGGACGAGGGCACCAGCCGTCCTGCTCACGACGACGATGTCGCCGGCGACTCCGCTGGGTTCGATGACGGCGGAGGCGACATTGCCGCTGGCGAGGAGGTCGCAGACCACATTCCCCACGACCACGATGTCGCCCGCGACGCCGCAATGGTGCCGGGCGGCACCACGATCTTCCCGCCCGGCGCGCAGGCCGACGAGGCCGCGGGCGCCGACCTGACCGGCGGCGATGCCTTCGTCACCGAGTCGGCCACGACCCCTGCATGGGCTGAGGCCGCGGCGGAGGAGGGGGTGGACGGCGGCGCCGACTCCGCGCCGGGGTCGGTCGAGGGCGCGGCCGTGGAGCCCGACGGGGGTTCGGGGCTGGGGAGCGGGACGTGGGGCGTGGCCGACGACGTGCCGCCGCCGCCCAGAAGGCTGGTGAGCGACGACGTGGCGTTGCCGGTCGACCAGGGCGCCGACGTGGCCGTGGACGGGCCGCGGCTCGACGAGATGCCCGCCGAGGTCGCCATCGCCCCGCCGCCGGAGATGGGCGGCGCCGCCGTCCCGGCGCCGGTCCCGTCCGGGCCGGCCGAGCCGCTCGTCCCGCCGATGCCGCCCCCCGGCCCCACGCCGTCGGGGGAGTGGTCCGCCCCGCAGCCGGCTGCCTACCCGCCGCCCCCGCCGGCCGGGCCGCCGCCCGCGCCGGGCCAGGCGCCGGCGCCGAGCGCGTACTCGCCGCCGCCACCCCCTCCGGCGCCGGTCGTGGCGCGGCCCGCCACCTACGCGCCTCCCGGCCCGCCGCCGGGCGGGATCGCCGTCCCGCCGCGGGGGCCCGGGCCGGAGGGAGCCGCCGGTCCCGGTCCCCGGCAGGGCTACGGCGTGCCGGCGGCGCCGGGTGCGGTGCCGCCAGCGCCCGGTAGGCCGGCCCGGCCTCCGGGGCCTCCGCCGGCGCCGCTGTCGAACGACCCGCACGGGATCGGGGTCGCCGTCGGGCGCCTCGGGATCATCGCCCGGCGCTCCGCCAAGGTGCCGGCCGCCATCCTCGCCGCCCTCCTCGCCGATGGGGTGGTGGTCGAGGCGCTGGTCCAGGGCCGGTTCCGCGGCGTGTCCGGTGTGGCCGCACTGGCGGGCGACGCCGTCGTGATCGTGAACGACCGGCCGTGGAAGCCCGACGTCGTCCGCCTCGAGGTGACGCCCGAGCTGCAGGTCGAGGGGCGCAACGACGAGCGCAGCGCGGCGCTCACGTTCGTGACCGCCGAGGGACGCGAGGTCGTCGAGGGCATCGGCGACCGTCAGCTCGCCGTCGAGATGGCCATCCGCGTGCGTGACCGGGTCGGCACCGTCTCCGGCACGACCTGACGCCTCACGCCCGACGGGCCGCACCCCGCGGCCCGTCACCGCGCCCTGCGCCGAACCGGGCCGATGTCCTTGACCCGCTGTGGGTCGCAGGCCACAGGCCGCGGGGTGTCGGTGAGCCGACCCGGCGAGCTACGAGGCGACGAGGGGTTCCGGGGCGCCCATCTCGGCTCGGCGGCGGTAGGCCCAGCCCGGGCCGCGCAACACGAACGAGGCCCGGTCGGCCCACGTGGAAGAGTCGGCCACGTCGCGGAACATGGCGGCGTACTCGTGCCCGATGATCCGCAGCGGCTGGAACGTGTCGATGTTCCGGGTCAGGCCGTACACGACCGGCTCGTCGTCGGCCTCGCGGGCAAAGGTACCGAACAGCCGGTCCCACACGATGAGGATGCTGCCGTGGTTGCGGTCGATGTACCGCCTGTTGCTGCCGTGGTGGGCCCGGTGGTGGGAGGGCGTGTTGAGCACCTCCTCGGCGGGGCCGAGCCGGCGGATGGCGTCGGTGTGGATCCAGTACTGGTACAGCAGGTTGACGCCCCGGGCCTCCTCCACGAGCGACGGCCGCACCCCGGCCCACGACAGCAGTCCCATGGGGACGCCGAGACCGAACGGGCTGACCGGCTGGCGCAGCGCGGTTGACAGGTTGAACCGCTCGGAGGAGTGGTGGACCACGTGGTGGGCCCACATCGCCCGGACCTCGTGCATCATCCGATGGTTGACGTAGTAGATGAGGTCCCAGCCGAGGACGGCGGCGGCACGGGCGGCGAGGCCTGTGCCCAGGTCCCGGCGGCGGCGCTGCCAGAGGCGCTGCGGTGAGGCGAGCGTGGCCGAGGTGGCCGTGGCCAGCAGCCCGGCGCCGGCCACGGTCGTGACGCCGCCCACCCGCGACACCGTCCGGGCCACGGTGACGGCCCGGGCCTCGCCCGGCACGGCCGCGAGCGGCCCCCCGGCGGGGGAGGCAGGGGCGGCCTCGCCGCGCGCCGCCGACCGCCGGACCACCCGGTCGGCGATCGTCGTCGCCACGGCGGCGGCGGCCGTGGCGGCCAGGAGCCGGCGGGCGCCGCGGCCGCGGCCGGGCCCGATCCGGCGGAAGATGCGGTTGGCCACGACCGGCGTGAACAGGCTCAACGTGCCCATCGCCAGGCTGGCCAGCGTGTCGGGGCGCTGGTAGTCCGCGGCCGACGGCCCCTGCTCGCGGGCGCGCCGCTCCAGCACCCGGTGCTCGATCGCCATCGTCCCGAAGTAGGCGGGGGTGGCGAGGGTCGTCAGGTCCACGGGCCTCCTCACGTGACGTGACCGGTCGCACCCTACGGCCGCCGTCCGCCGTCGCGCCGCGGGAACAGGTGTCGGAAAGGACGAGACGGCGCCCGGGGCCCGCGCCCATGCTCGTGGATATGTACCGCCAGCCCGCCTTCGCCCTCGACGACCGCGACACCCTGGGCGACCTCGTGGACGGCATCGGCGCCGCCCACCTCGTCACCTCGACGGCGGACGGTCTGCGGTCGTCCCTCGTCCCGCTGCTCTACGACCGTGGCCCCGGCGCCGCCGGCCTCGGGACGCTGCGGGGCCACCTGGCCCGGGCGAACGACCAGTGGCGCCTTTCCGACGGGGCCGAGGCGCTGGCGATCTTCACCGGGCCGGACGGCTACGTGTCGCCCGGCTGGTACCCGTCGAAGGCGGCGGACCCGCGCGTCGTCCCGACGTGGGACTACGTGGTCGTCCACGTGACGGGGCGGCTGACCGTCCACGACGACCCCGACTGGGTGCTCGCCGTGGTGCGCGCGCTCACCGAGCGGCACGAGGCCTCCCGCCCCGTCCCCTGGTCGGTGGACGACGCCCCGGCCGACCACCTCGCCCGCCTGGCCCGGTCGATCGTCGGCGTGGAGGTCGAGGTGGCGGCGATCTCCGGGTCCGCCAAGCTGAGCCAGAACCGCCCGGCCGACATCGCCGGCGTGGCCGCCGGGTTGGCCGCCGCCGGCGACCCGCGCTCGGTCCTCCTGGGCGAGGCCGTGGCCGCCGCGGGGGCCGCCGCCGCGCGGAAGGTCGTCGATGGCGCCGCTACCAGCCCCAACTCCCGGCGCCGCCCTTGAACGGGCCGACGACCCGGGACGTGACCCAGCCGCCGTAGAAGTCGCCGGCGTTGGCCTGCACCCGCTCGCCGTCCACCAGGCAGGCGTCGACCCGCTGGGGATAGAAGGCGACGTGGTCACGGATGGCGGCAAAGGCGGGCGTCGGGTGCGGGTAGGACCACGCGGCCTCCGGGGAGACGGTCGCACCCGCTCCGTCGCCGACCACCACGTCCCAGTAGGTCGCCTCGCCCTTCCACTCGCAGTGCGTGCGCAGGGCGGCCGGGCGCAGCAATTCGAGCGCCAGGTCGTCCGGCGGGAGGTAGAAGCCTGGTGCCTGGCTGGTCTCGAGGACCCGCCACGCCCGCGTGGTCTCGCCGATCACCGCGCCGGCGTGCTCGACGCGCACCAGGCGATCAGTCCGCTCGAGCCGGGGTGGCCGGGGGTAATCCCACACGGACTCCTGGCCGGGGCCGGGTGGGATGCGCTGGGGACGCCGCATGTGCCCAGCATGCCGGCGCCGCCGCCCGGTCGGACCGGGCGGGCGCCGGCGCCCTCGTCGACACGGCGCTGCGCCCGCTCGGCGGCCGCCTGGGGACCTCGACGACGTACCGCCTGCTGGCCGCCGGTCGCTGGTCTGACACCGCGGGCGGCCGCGCCTCAGGTGGGGAGCGGGAAGGGGGCGTGCAGCGTGTACTGCATCTGCGTGCCCCAGGCGACCGCAGTGGGTTGCCGGGGGAGGCCGATGGCGGTCATCGCCCGGGCTATGCGCCCGGTGCCCACCTCGATCTGCACATCGGCCGGGTCGACGACAGGGTGCGGCAGGTCGATCTCGAACGGGACCACGTAGGGCTCCCGGTGCAGGTAGCTGTAGGCCCGATGGGAGTACCGGGTGAGCCCCGGCGACTCGACGGCGGGCAGGCGTACCCGCAGCGCCTCGCCGTCGCCCTCGCTGGCCACGGCGACGACCTCGTCGCCCACGACGCCGACCTCGATGGGCCCGACGCGGCGGCTGATGCCCAGGCTCCAGTAGGTCACCTCGCCGGTGAAGCGGCGGTTGACCAGCGCCTCGGCCAGGTAGACGCCGTCCTGGTCGTCCTCGGCGGTGGCGCCGATGGGGCGGACCGCCATGCAGACGTCGAACGTCCGCGCCGGGCCCCAGTCGCCGCTCGTGAAGTCGTGGAAGGACACGAAGACGTCGACCGTGCCCCCGTCGGACTCGACGAACTCGTACGCCCCGCCGCCGAGGAACGGCCGCGCCAGCTCGGCGGGGGTGGTGAACATGAGCGTCAGCGCGTTGAGGCCGTCCGAGCGAGCCGGGAAGACGATGCAGCGGGAGTCGATCATCCCCCAGATCTTCGAGACCTCCACCCGCCGATCCCTCCGCTGCGCCAGGCTCGGAAACGACCGATGATGTCACGTCCTGCCGTTCGGACGCGCGGTCCTCGGACGGCAAGAGGGCGCGCCGGCCCCCGTCCGGCCTATCGTCACAGTGGACGCTGCAACGGTCCCGACGTCCTTGGGGAGGCCCGCCATGACGCTGTCCCAGAGCCCGACGCCCACGTCGAAGGCGCCGCGGTCGGTCCCGACCCGGCGCATCTCCTTCGAGGAGTCGCTGCGGGACCTGCCGAAGCACTTCGCCGCCGGCGGCGACCTGATCGGCAGCCACCTCATGGCGTCGCTGTCGGCGGTGTTCCCGGACGGCGAGGACTTCTTCGTCCGTTCGGTGCGCAGCCTGCGGGACCGGGTCACCGACCCGGTGCTCAAGCGGCAGGTCGCCGGCTTCATCGGCCAGGAGGCGGTCCACGGGCGCGAGCACCGCGTCTTCAACGACCGCCTCGCCGAGCTGGGCTACCCGACCAAGCGGGTCGAGCGGATCACCAAGTGGTGGTTCGAGCTGCGCGAGCGGCTGCTGTCGCCCGTCTCCAACCTGGCCGCCACCGCGGCGCTCGAGCACTTCACGGCCACGTTCGCCGAGGTCCTGCTGGCGAGCGACGAGGCCCGCCGCCTGACCGGCCACGACGGCGTGCGCGACCTGTTCGTCTGGCACGCGCTCGAGGAGTCCGAGCACAAGGCGGTCGCCTTCGACGTCTACCGGGCCGTCGGCGGCAGCGAGCGGCTGCGGGTGTTCACCATGAAGGCGCTGACGATCGGCTTCCTCGGCGGCATGACGCTGCAGGTGATCCTGTCGCTCCTCGGCGACCGGGCGACCTACCGGCGGGGTGCCCTGCGGGCCAGCTGGAAGCGGTTCAAGGCGTCGCCGTTCATGGACGTCGCCGTCTGGCATCGCCTCCGCGACTACAACCGGCCCGACTTCCACCCGGACGACCACGACACCACCGAGCTGGTCGAGCGCTACCGCGCCGAGCTGTTCGGTGCCGACGGCCGCCTCAACGAACTCCTGGTCGGCGCCACCGCCCCCTGATGCGCCATGGTGTCGGCGTGACCGAAACGCCGACCGGAACGCCCCCCGAGCCGCTGACCCCGAAGGGGGCCGAGGAGCTGGCCCGCTCCCCGTACATGCTGCTGACCACCTACCGGCGGGACGGCACGGGCGTGCCCACGCCGCTGTGGTGCGCCGTCGAGGGCGGCGTCCTGTACGGCAGCACGCAGGCCGAGACGGGGAAGGTCAAGCGCCTCCGGCGGGACGGGACGGCCACCGTCGCCCCCTGCACGAACCGCGGGACGCCCACCGGGCCGGCCTACGCCGCGCACGCCGAGGTCCTGAGCGGCGAGGCCGGCCACCACGCCCACGGGCTGATCGAGAAGCGGTTCCGCCTGGCGAAGCCGCTGTACCTCGTCTCGCGCCTCGGACTCCGCCTGTGGCCGGGCCGGCACTACGAGGTCGTCGGGGTGGCGGTCCGCCCGCCGGCCCGACCGTCCTAACGGCCGCTCGGCGGGCGGTCCGGCGGCGAGGCGTCCGGGGGGTCGGGGAGGAACGGGTAGCGCTTCACCTGGAGCAGCGTCGACACCGCCTCCGCCACGGCACCCGGGGCGGCGTAGGACGGGTGGCTGCGCATCAGGTCCCCGACCGAGCGCAGCTCGGTGAGGTCGACGCTCGTGGTCCTGACCTCGGGGGCCGGAGCCGTGACCCGATGCCGGGCCAGGGCGAGGCGGCCCCGGTCGAGGCGGCCGTCCGCCAGCGTGCGCGTGACCCGGCGGGTGCACCGGCACGTGGCGGCCGGGTCGAGTAAGCCGCAGCGGCCGGCGGTGAAGGCCCGCACCGCGTCCCGGGCGCGCTGCAGGCGCTTGCGGTAGGCGGCGTCGCCGATGCCGATCACCCACGCCGCCTCCCGGCTGGGCAGCCGGAGGATGTCGCCCAGCACGTAGGCGAGCCGCCCCTCGGCGTCGAGGCACTGCAGCATCGCCTGGGTGCAACGCAGGCGGACCTCCTCGGCGAGCAGTTCGGCCTCGGGGCCGTCGTAGGGCGCGTGCCCCGCCGAGGCGTCCAGTTCGGGGCCCATGACGTCGAAGGAGGGGCGCTCGCGGGGCCGGGACCGCCGCCGGTTGAGCAGGTGGTTGACGGCCACCCGGTAGGCCCAGGTGGTGAGGGCGGCGCGCCCGTCCCACGAGGCCAGCCGGGTGATGACCCGGATGAGGACCTCCTGGGTGGCGTCCTCGGCGTCGTCCGGCGTCCACTCCATGCGGAGGGCGAGGCGGTACACCGGGTCGCGGACGGTCCCCACCACCTCCTCCAGCGCCGCCCGGTCGCCGCCGAGCGCCCGCTCGACGAGCGCGCGCTCGGCGTCCCGGTCCGCCTCAGCCACCGGCGGCCACCAGGCCGTGGCGGGTGGCCCAGGCCGAGACGGCGGCGGCGATGGCCTCGGGCTGGTCCTGGACGGCGAAGTGGGCGGCCGGGCCGCAGTCCTCCACCTCCAGCGCGGCCACGTTGGCGGCGCACCAGGCGACCATGTCCGGCCCGATCATCAGCGTGTCCCCGGTGCCCTGGAACGTGAGCAACAGCTTCGGCACGTCGGCGCTGGCCGCCAGCCACCGGTCGTAGGCCTCGATGCGGGCGACCGTGGCGGCCGGCTCGCCGGCGATCGGCATCTCGCGGGGCCACGCCAGCAGCGGGCGCCGGCTCTCGCGGGTGGGGTAGGGACGGCGGTAGGCGGCCATGTCGGCCTCCGTCAGCTCGGTGAGGGTGGTCGCCGCAAGAGCCTGCTCGATGAAGAAGTTCTGGTCGAGCACCTTCTCCTCGCCGGCCGCCGAGCGCAGGGCCTCGTAGCGGGGACGGGCGGGGCCGGGGAAGTCGTCCCAGGTCATGGGCCGGACGATCGTCTCCATGACCGCCACGCCCCGCACGCCGGCGGGGTGGCGGGCGGCCCGGTCGAACGCCAGGGCGCCGCCCCAGTCGTGGCCGACCAGGACGACGTCCGCGCCGTCGAGGCCGACGGCGGTGAACCAGGCGTCGAGGTAGCGGGCGCTGTCGGCGAACCCGTAGGCGATGGCGGGCTTGCCGGAGTCGCCCATGCCGATCAGGTCGGGGGCGAGCGCCCGTCCGTGCCGCCCCAGCACCGGCAGCACGTCGCGCCAGGCGTAGGAGGACGACGGGTTGCCGTGGAGGAGGACGAACGTGGGCCCGTCGCCGGCCCCGCCGCCCGGGCCGGCCGACCGGAAGGCGATCGTGGAGTCGAGGACGGGGACGGACTCGGTGGTCTCGATGCCGTGCATGCCCGGGTTGGACACACCCACGGGCCGGCGTGTGACCGTGGCTGCGCCGGGAATCCGCAGGCTCCCGGCGCGGCGTCCTCAGGGGACGCTGTCGCCCTCAGGCGCCCCCGCCCTCGTCGGCGTGGCCGTCGGTGCCGCCGCCGGTCCCGCCCCGGCCGTCCCGGCGAGCGGCGATGAACCCGGCGATGCCGTCGAGCAGGCGGGCGAGGCCGAACTCGAACGTGTCGAGGGCGTCCCGCACCGTGTAGGGCGTGGCATCGTCCGCATCCCGCTCGAGCTGGGCGAATGCCTGCTTCTCGGCGTCGAGCCGCGTGGAGACCGGGTAGCGCTCGGCGCACACGTCGCCGGCCAGCTCGGCGACGCCTCGCTCACGGGCCGGCACCCGAGGGCGCGGGTGTCGGCCCGGGCGTCGGCGTCGCCGCGGTGACGGCCGGCGCCCGGCGGGGGAGGGCCACGGCGGCGGCCACGAGGAGCAGAGCGCCGGGCAGCAGGTAGGTCGCGCGCGGGCCGACGACGTCCACGACGAACCCGGCCACCACCATCCCGGCGATGAACGACGCCTGCTCGAACGTCTCGGCGATGGCGAACGTGGTGCCGCGCTCGGCGTCCGGCGACGCCCGCTGGAGCAGCGAGTACCACGGTGTGAACGCCACGCCACTCCCCAGCCCGCCCAGCGTGCCCACGACGATGGCGGCGGGCAGGTTCGGCATGACCGCGATCGAACCGAGCGACACGCCCATGGCGAGCGTCCCGAGGACGAGGGCCGTGCGCTCGCGGCGGGCCGGGATGCGGGCCGCCACCGTCGAGCCCACCACCGCCCCCGCCCCCCACAGGGTCGTGAGCAGCGCGTAGGCCACCGACCCGCCGTCGAAGTGGTCGACGAGAGGAAGGTCGGCCACGAGCGTGATGCCGAACGCCCCGAAACTGAGGGCGGTCACGGCGAACAGGCGGCGGCGGTGGGGGTCCCGGAGGACGGGCCGCCACCGCCCTGCCGTCGTGGCGGCGGCGCTTGCGAGCGAGGCCCCGTCCGTGGCGCCGGCCGGCGCCTGCCGGAACGTGCCGGGCATGCGGGCGATGAGCGCAGCCGACACGAGGAAGCTCACGACGTTGAGCCCGAACACCGACCGGGGCCCCGCCGCCCCGACCAGCGCGCCGCCGAGGAGGGGCCCGGCCACCATGGACGCGTTGGACGCCGTCGCGATCACCCCGTTCGCCCAGGGAGCCGGTCCGCGGGGACCAGGTTCGGGATCGAGGCGCCCGACGCCGCCTTGAACGGGGCGTTGGCCGCCGTGGCCACGAGGGCGCCCAGGACCAACAGGGCCGGGGTGTCCACCAGGAGGACCGCCATCCACCCGACCGCCCCGGCCACCTCGGAGGCGACCATGACGCGGCGGCGGTCGCCCCGGTCGCTGAGCCGCCCGGACAGCGGCCCGACCAGCCCCACCACGCCGGCCGACGCCACCAGCGAGGCGGACACCCAGGCGGCGGACCCGGTCCGCTGGTAGATCGTGTACGCCAGGGCCACCTGCGCCGCCTGCGACCCGCCGGTCGAGGCGAACCGGGCGGCCGCCAGCCGGCGCACCGCCCGCCGCCCCCGATCCGCCCCGGCCTCGGCCTCGTGCCCGCCCGCCCCCGTCGCTGCCCGGTCCCGTCCCATGCCGTCGAGATTGCCCGATCCCGCTGACGGCGCCCTGATGCCCGCCCGGCAGCGGTGCCGAACGCGGCGCGCCGGCCGCATGCCGCTGCGGCGGGCGCGCCGTGCGTAGGCTTTGCTGTCGTGAGCGATGGGGGACTCGAACCGGCCGGGCCGACGACCTACCTGCTCATCGACGGCGAGAACCTCGACGCCACGCTGGGCGCCCGCATCCTGGGGCGCCGGCCGGCCCCCGAGGAGCGCCCGCGCTGGGATCGGGCCGTGGCCTTCGTCGGGCACCAGTGGGGCGGCACGGTGAAGCCGCGGTTCTTCATCAACGCCAGCTCCGGGACGTTCTCGATGCCCTTCGTCCAGGCGCTGATGGCGCTGGGCCTGCGCCCGGTGCTGCTGTCGGGCCCGCCGGACGTGAAGGTGGTCGACACCGGCCTGCAACGCACCATGGAGGCGATCGCCGACCGGGCCGGCGACGTCGTGCTCGGCAGCCACGACGGCGACTTCCTCCCCCAGGTCCAGGAGCTCATGGCCGCCGGCCGTCGCGTCGGGCTCCTGGCCTTCCGCGAGTTCGTGAACACCGGCTACCTCGACCTGGTCGAGCAGGGCCTGGAGATCTTCGACCTCGAGGACGAGGCCAAGGCCTTCAACCACCCCCTGCCCCGGCTCCGCATCATCGACCTCGCCGACTTCGACCCGACCACCCTGCTGTAGCTGTCGCAGTCCACCGGAGTGACGGCCTTGGGCGAGGGACGATGGGCGGCCGCGCCCGCCCCAGACGGGTAGGGCGTCGATCGTTAGCGTGCGGATCGGGCCACCGACCTCGACGTCGGCGGCGGACAAGCCGGTCGGCCGCGAGACCCTTCGATCTGCACCAGTTCACGACCTCGTCGGCCGGGCCGCGCCCGCCGTCAGCCGTCCTTGGAGACGCCCCGGCTACGGCCCCGGCCGCGACCGCCGAGCCGGTCCTTGCGGCGGGCCCGGCGCTTGGCCCGCGACCCGGCGCCCGACGCCGAGGCCGACGGGACGATCGGCGAGCGCGCCCGCTCGTTGAGCCCCGCGAGCAGCGTCCGTGTGATGGGCGCAGCCAGCTGGACGCCCGTGTCGAGGAAGGAGGTTCGCACGACGTCCTCGACGTTGGCGCTGCTCATGAAGTCGGCGCCCTGGGCGATGATCGCCTCGGGGCCCGGCTCGATGAGCACGGAGGGGATGCCGGCCTTCTCGAGCTCCGCCCTCTCGGCCATGGCCGTCCGCCGGGCCCGCCGGCGGACCACGTTGCCCAGCCCCACCAGGCCCAGGTCCCGGCCGGACATCGGCGACACGATGATGACCAGGTCCAGGTCGCTGTGGCGGAGGACGTCCGCGTTCGTGGGCGAGCGCACGCCGCCGTCGATGTACGCCCGGCCGTCGATCCGCACCGGCCGGAAGTAGCCGGGGACCGCGCAGGAGGCGCACACCGCCCCCGCCAGAGGACCGGCGGCCTCGCGCCCGAACACGACCCGGCGCAGGTCGTCCTGGCGGACGGTGCATACCCACAGGTCCTGCTCCGGCCACTCCTGGCCGAGGGCGCGATCGATCGCTGACGAATGCTCGGCGAGGTCGAGACTCCCGTCCGGCAGGACGCTCACCAGGGCGGCGAGGGGGTCGAGCCGCCAGGGGCGCCGGACCCAGGCACCGATCAGCGCCGGGTGGGGGAGCCGGGGCCGTCCCAGGAACGACCCCAGCCGGACCGGCGGGAACTCCGGCCGGTCGGACAGCGCCTCGGCTGTGCCGGGCGGGCTGTCGAGGACCTCGGCGCCGACAGTCACGGCCGCCAGGTCGGACGCCGGGACGCCCCGCCGCAGCAGCGACCCGACGACCGAGCCGGCCGAGGTGCCGACGATGACGTCGGCGGACCGGGGGTCCCACCCCAGGTCGAGTTCCATCGCCGCCAGGGCGGCGGCGTGATAGGCGAGGCCGATCACGCCACCGCCACCGAGGACCAGTCCGATTCGCACGCCGTGCACCTGCCCGAGTTTCTCGGCCGTCAACCGCAGAGCGCGTCAGGCGACGTCAAGTGGACTGCGAAATGTGTCACGCCGGGATACCCAGTGCGCCCATGCGGCGGATGCACTCGCCGTAGCAGCCTACGGCGAGCACGTCGCCCCGGCGGTTCACGACCGCCCAGGCGTCGCGCTGGGGGAAGGGCACGATCGTCAGCTCGATGGGGGGTAGGGCCTGCAACTCGGCGGTGTCGGACATGGTCGCTCTCGATCCTCGTGACGGGGTCGTCCCCGAATAGGACTGTTCTCACACCCCGAGGGATACATGGGGAGGGGGTGATCCCCCGTCAGGAAACCCGTTCGAGGGTGACGACCGCCGAGTAGTCGGGGACCTTGGAGGCCGGCTCGCGGTGGCCGGGGCCCGCCGGCACGAGGACGTTCCCCTCCGGCCAGTGCACCTGGAGGCTGCGCTCGGGCAGGCGGGCGAGCAGCACGGCTCCTTCGAAGGTCCCGGTCGCCGACCGCAGGCGGACCCGGTCCCCGGCGGCCAGGCCCAGCGCCCGGGCGTCGTCGCTGTCGATGAACACGGCGTCGCGGGACGCCCCCGTGAGCGGGTCGATCCGCCCGTGGACCATCGAGTTGAACTGCTTGCCCCGCCGGGTCGTGACCACGAACGTGCCGTCCGGCAGGTCATTCCGGGCCGGCACGAGCGGCGTGAAGCGGCCGCGCCCCGACGGCGTCGGGAACTCGCCGCCCGCGCACAGGTGCCGCCCGCCCCACTGGACGGCGTCGCCGCCGGCGGCGAGGTCCTCGATGCCGGCGTAGGACGGCACCACCCGGGCGATCTCCGCCCGCAGGGCCTGGTTCGTCGGCCAGGAGAACAGCGGGGCGAGGTCCGGCCGCACCCGCGTGGCCACGTGCGCGAAGAGGCGCCACTCGCTGCGGGCCTCGCCGACCTGGCGGGGGACTTCGGGGCTGTAGATCACGCGCCGCTCGGTGATCGTCTCGGTGCCGCCACCTTCCTGCTCGTAGCGGGTGGCGACCGGTAGCAGGACCACGTCGTCGCCGTCGACCAGCATCTGGCTGGTCACCACCACGTCCTGGTGGACGCGCAGCGGCACGGTCCCGAGCGCCGCCTCGACCCGGGGTGGGTCCGGGAGCACGTCGAGGAAGTTGCCGCCGGACATCCAGAGGACGTCGAGGTCGCCCCGCCCGGCGGCGTCGACCATCTCGGGGGCGGTGAGCCCGGGCCGGTCGGGGACGGGGAACGCCCACTGCTCGGCCAGGGCGGCGGCGTGCTGGGGGTCGACCGGCAGCCCGCCAGGGAGCGCGGTGGCGTAGGCGCCCATCTCGGCTCCGCCCTGGACGCCCGAGTGGCCCCGGATCGGCATCAGCCCGACCCCGTCGCGGCCCACGCCGCCCTGGGCGAGCGCCAGGTTGACCAGTGAGCGGACGCCGTCGGCGGCGTCGCGGTGCTGGGTGATGCCCATCGACCACAGGTGGATCGCCCCGCCGGCCACCACCAACTCGTCCACGAAGGCGTCGAGGACCTCGGTCGTCACGCCGGCCACGCGGGCCAGGGCGGCGGCGTCCTGCTCGGCGAGGGCGGCGACCGTGGCCTCCCAGCCCTCGGTGTGGGCGGCGATGAACCCGTGGTGCACCGCGTCGCGCTCGACCAGGCGCTTCAGCGCGGCGGTGGCGAACGCCACGTCACCGCCCGGGCGCACGGGGACGTGCAGGTCGGACATCTTCGTCCCGAACAGGGCCGACTCGACGTTGGACGGCACCCAGTACCGCTCCAGCCCCGGCTCGAGGTACGGGTTGACCACGACCACCCGGCAGCCGCGGCGGCGGGCCAGGTACAGGTACTTCATGAACACCGGCTGGTTGTTGGCCGGGTTGGCGCCCCACAGGACGACCAGGCGGGCGTCGTCGATCACGTCCCGGTACGAGCAGGTCGTGGCGCCCACGCCGATCGTGTCCTTGAGCCCGACCGTCGAGGGGGCGTGGCACACCCGGGCCGCCGAGTCGACGTTGGCCACCCCCAGCGCCCGCAGCGCCTTCCCAGCGGCGTAGTACACCTCGTTCGTGACGCCCCGGCTGGTCAGGTAGAGGGCCACGCGGTCCGGCGTGGTGTCACGGATGCCGGTGGCGAGGGCGTCGAGCGCCTCGTCCCAGCCGATCCGGCGGAAGCCCGGTTCGCCCCGCCGCCGGCGCATGGGGTGCGCGAGGCGGCCGAGGCCGCGCAGTTCGGTCCCGCTCATCCGGCGCAGGGCGGCCACGTCGTCGAGCGCGCCCTCGGGGATCGGGTCGGCGGTGTTCAGCTTCAGGAGGTCGAGGCGGGTGGTGCAGAGGTGGACGCCGTCGATCGTCCAGTCGTGCAGTCCGGTGACGCCGAGGGCGCAGCCGTCGCAGGACCCCCGCGTGAGCACCTTGTAGGCGTAGACCGGGTGCCGGCGGTTGGCCCACACGGTCCGGGCCATGGCGGCGTAGTGGTTCGGCTTCTGCTCGCCGATGCCGTTGGGCCGCCATCCGGCCCACAGCCGGGGGTTCCAGCCGGTGAGCTGCTCACGCAGTCCCACGGCGCTCTCGCGTGCCCGCCGCGACGGCCTCGCTCGCGGCCGGGATGTCCGTCGGCGCGGTGTCGGTCGTGGGGGAGGTATCGGTCGTGGGCGGGGCGGCGGCCGCGGGCCCGGGAAGGACCGGGCGGTCCGGGGCGTAGACGTTCAGCCGGCCGTCACGGGCGAAGCCGCACAGCGTGATGCCGGCCTGGCGGGCGGCGGCCACGGCCAGGGACGACGGGGCGCTCACGGCGACCACCGTGCCGAACCCGGCCGCCCACGCCTTCTGGACCATCTCGAAGCTGGCGCGCCCGCTCACGTACAGCCCGAGCCCGGCGGCGGGGAGGCGGTCGTCGAGGAGCATCCGCCCGACGACCTTGTCCACGGCGTTGTGCCGCCCGATGTCCTCCCGGACCAGGAGCACCTCCCCGGCGGCGTCGAACGCGGCGGCGGCGTGGACCGCGCCCGTGGCGGCGAACAGGTCCTGGTGGCCGCGCACCCGGTCCGGCATCGCCGCCACCACGTGGAGCGGCAGCGGTGTCGTGGGCGCCAGCGCGTGGAGGCGCTCGCGCAGTTCGTCGATCGCCGTGGTCCCGCACATGCCGCAGGCGGACGACGTGACCGTGAGCCGGGGCGTGGGGGTGGGCGCCAGGCCGCCGGTCTCGACGGTGACGACGTTGAAGTCACTCTCGACGGCGGACCCGGTGCCGCAGTACTTGCAGGTCCGCACGGGGGCGCCGGCCAGCAGGCCTTCGGTGAAGCAGAACCCGGCGGCCAGCTCGAAGTCGTGTCCAGGCGTCCGCATGGTGGTCGACACCAGCGTGCCGTCGAGGTGGACCTCCAGCGGCTCCTCGACGACGAGCTCGTCGGGCCGGCGGGTCAGCCCGGTCCCGTCGTAGTGCGCGGTCAGCACCCTGGCCACACGCCCTCGTGCCACCCTCGGACCCTACCGGCGCACTCCGGCCGCGAGATGCCCGCTGCCGGCCAGGGGGCGAGGACCGGCCCCGAACGGCCTGGGGCCAGTCCCGGCGTGTCCTCCGCGACGCCCTCGTCGACGCCTGACGAGCGGGTCAGTGCCGGAACGGCGTGCCGAGGTGGGGCAGGTACTTCGGGGTCGCGATGGCCGTCAGCTGGCGCGTGAAGGTGACGGCGTTGGCGGGGTCGTCGAAGCCGGAGTAGCCCGAGATGGCGGCGCCCTGCATGACGGCGAAGGCGAAGCCCACGAGGCGGTCCCCGTTGGGCACGTCGGCCAGCTCCGGGAACAGCTCGGCGAACGTGTCGTTGACGCTCCGGTGGAAGCCGGCCGTGAAGGCATGGACCACCTCGCGCAGCGACGGGTCGGTCCGGGCGGCGACGATCAGCTCGAGGATCGCGGCGTAGACGGGGCTGTCGAAGACGGCCCACAGCTCGTCGACCGCGCGGGCGAGCGTGCGCTGCTCGGCGGGCAGGGTGTCGAAGCGCTCGCGGAAGCGCCGCTCCTGCAGCGCGAACGCCCGCTCCACCGCCGCCACGACCAGGTCGACCTTGGTGGGGAAGTAGCGCAGCTGGGCGCCGCGCGACACGCCGGCCCGGCGGGCCACCTCGCCGGTGGTGGTCCGGGCGTAGCCGACCGCGCAGAGGGACTCGACGGTGGCGTCGAGCAGGGCGCGGCGGGTCTCGTCGCGCCGCTCGGCCTGGGTCCGTGGTCCTCGCGCCTGCGCCATGGGCCCAAGTCTTGTTTCTCGTCACCCGTCCGCCACGTCGTCGGGACGGGATGAGCGTCAGCCGAACGGGTGCATGGCCAGGCGGATCGGCGTGGTGTACACGTCCGCCAGGGTGACGGTGAGGACCGACGCGGCGGCGGCCAGCCCGCCCACGGCAGCGCACGCCCCGCCGACGGCCCGCGTGCGCGACCCCGCCGCCAGGGCGCGCTGGAGCCCGACGCCGGGGCGTCCGGTCCGCAGCCGCCAGCGGAGGCTGCTGGCCAGCGGCCCGACGATCTCGGCGAACGCCCGGTCGTCCCGCCAGGTGGAACACCGGCGCCCCCGCGGCCCCAGGCGGGCGGTCCGGGCCAGCCCGTGGGCCGACAGCACCCCGATCGTCAACGCCACCCGCGCCATCGCCCCACTTACGGCGCCGGCGACCAGACGAACCGCACTACCAGGTCGGGCCCATCCCACGGCATCCCCCCTCGTTCGCTGCCGCACGAACGTGACCTACGTCACCCACATCGTAAATCGTCCACGCCCGAGCGCAATGGGGTTCTCCGAAGACCGCTAGGCAGTTCTTCCCGTCCTCGGGTGGGCCGCGACGCCAGGGGGACGCATGTCGACGGGCGTGTCGTGCCCCTACCGTGGCGTCCCATGCAGTTGATCCTGGTGCGCCACGGTGATGCGCACGCCGGCTTCCACGGCCCCATCGCCGGCCCGACGGGGTGCGCCGGGCTGACCGCGCTCGGCCGGCAGCAGGCCATAGCCCTGCGCGACCACCTGGCCGCCTCTGGTCGGGTGCGGGCGGACGTGCTCCTGGCGAGCGTCCTGCCCCGGGCGATCGAGACGGCGAGCCTCATCGGCCCTGGTCTGGGCCTGGAGGTGTCCGGCCGGGACTGCGGCCTCTGCGAGGTTCACACGGGTGAGGCCGACGGTGTGGACTGGTCCGAGTACAACGCCCGCTACGGCTCCTTCGACATGGAGGCCGAACCCGATCGGCTGTTCGCACCGGGTGGGGACAGCTGGAACGGCTTCCACGCTCGGGTGGGCAGCACGCTGGAGCGCCTCGCCCGCGACCACGCGGGGCAGACGGTGGTGGCGGTGTGCCATGCCGGGGTCATCATGGCGTCGATGCGGCTGCTGCTCGGCATCCCCGATCCCGCCACCAGCGCGCACCTGCGCCCGACCAACACGGGCCTGACCGAGTGGGAGCACGAGCCACCGGTCGGGAGTTGGATGCTCCGCTCGTACAACGAGGCCACCCACCTGTTGGCCCTGCCACCTCCGGACCGACCGGACGACCAACCGCTGGTGGTTCCGTCTGACGCCACCGGGTAGCGGACCGCCCGTGAGCGCACGCCAGGAGTACTCGACCGAAACCGCTCGAGCAGCCGCCGAACGTGACGAGCTGGGCGAGTGGGTCGCCGACTTCTTGGCGAGCCCGGGAAGCGACAACGCGGAGCTGGCCGCGCAGCTCGCCGATCCGCCTCGCCGGTGGCTGGGCCCGGTCCAGGTGCCGCTCGGGCAGCTCCACCGTCTCGCCGGCCCGCCAGGCGCCCCGGCGTTGGAAGCCCTCGCCGAAGACGAGTGGCGCGACGACGTCGACGACCTCGCCCGGCGCATCGAGGACGGCCACGAGCCCCCACCGGTGATCGCCTCGCACACCGATGGCCAGCTGGTGCTCGAGGACGGCAACCACCGCGTCGAAGCCCTGCGACGCGCCGGGGTGGACCGGGCCTGGGCCGTCATCGGCTTCGACACACCCGCCGCACGCGACCAGTTCATCGCCCGCACGAGCGCGATCGCGGAGTAGCCGCAGGCCGGCCCGGGCCACACCGCGCTGCGGCCGCCCTCCCGCCGGTACTGGGCGGGAACACCGGCTCCGGTCCGGGCGAGGAACGGCCCTTCCGTCGGCCGCTGTGCATCCTGCGCGGTCACCCGGCGACACGCTGCGCATGATGCGCTACGGTTCGGCAGCCGATGAGGCAGACCGCCTCGTCGGCCATGCAGCGGGCACAGGCACAGGGGGGAAGCACATGCGAAGGCGCAAGGGGTTGCTCGTCGCCGTGGTGGCGACGGCCGCGCTCGCCGTCCCGGTCGGGACAGCGGGGGCAGGCACCACCGGCACTGCCGCCGGCTCGAGTGGTCAGCGGACCACCGCAGCCGCGAGCGGTACAGGTGAGTTCGTGGTCTTCTACGCCGACGGCGTGGCGGCCAGCGATGCCCACGCCGCGATCGCCGCGGCCGGCGGCACCGTGGTCGACGAGGTCGGGTCCCTCGGGATCGCCCGGGTGACGACGGACGACGCCGGGTTCTCCCGTGCCGTCACCGCGAGTGGGGCCGTCCGGGGCGTCGTGCGCAACCACTCCGTCGGTGCCGACCGCGCCGGCGCGGTCCACCGGTTCGTCGAGGAGCGTGCGCTCGAGGACCGCGCCACGTATGCGGCCCAGGGTGGGCAGAGCTCCTCGGCATCGTCCCGTCCTGGCGAGGGACCGGAAACCTTCTCGCACCTGCAGTGGGACATGCAGATGATCGGCGCGACGCCCAACCAGGCCCATGCCACGGCCACAGGTGACGGCGTCACTGTCGGCATCATCGACACGGGCATCGACGCCAGCCACCCCGACCTTGCGCCGAACTTCAACGCGGCACTGAGTTGGAACTTCACGACCGACATCCCCGACATCGACGGTCCGTGCGAGACCGAGCCCGACCAGTCCTGCGCCGACCCGTCCGACGTAGACGAGGCCGGCCACGGGACGCACGTGGCCGGCATCGTCGGCGCGGCCTACAACGGCTTGGGGATTGCAGGGGTGGCGCCCGACGCCACGCTCGTGAACCTGCGGGCCGGTCAGGACTCGGGGTTCTTCTTCTTCTTCGAGACCGTCGCGGCCATCGCCTACGCGGGGGCCAACGGCATCGACGTCGTGAACATGAGCTTCTACACCGACCCGTGGCTCTACAACTGCGGCTCGCCCGACGACTACGTCGAAGGGACCGCGACGCCCGAGGAGTTGGAGCAGCAGGCGCTGATCCGCGAAGGGATCATCGAGGCGGTCGCCCTGGCCCGCAGCCAGGGGGTGACCCTCGTGGCCGCCGCCGGTAACCAGCACACCGATCTCGCCGCGCCGACGCGTTTCGACGACACCAGCCCGGACTATCCGCTCGAGACGGAGGACACGCGGACCGTCACGAACGAGTGCCTCGACCTTCCGTCCGAGGCGCCCGGGGTCATCCAGGTCTCGTCGATCGGCCCGTCCAAGATCAAGGCCGACTACTCGACGTGGGGCTACGGCGCCATCGACGTGGCCGCCCCCGGTGGCTGGTTCCGTGACTACTTCGGCACCCAAGACTTCATGGAGCCGGAGAACATGATCCTGTCGACGTACCCGACGGAGGTGGCCCGGGAGGAAGGCGCGGTGAACCCGGGTGGCGGCCTGAGGGACCCGCACTTCTACAAGCGGGACTGCACGGCCGGCAGGCCCTGCGCGTACTACCAGTACCTGCAGGGCACGTCGATGGCGTCCCCGCACGTCGCCGGTGTCGCGGCCCTTATCATCCAGGCCCACGGCACCGCCGACGCTGGGGGCTTCAGCCTCGCCCCGGACGCCGTGTACGAGATCCTGACGTCGACCGCCACCGACACCGGGTGCCCCGATCCGGCCCTCCTCGATTACACCCAGGAAGGCCGGCCTGCGTCGTGGAACGCGACGTGCATCGGGACCGCGGAGTACAACAGCAACTACGGCCACGGCATCATCAACGCCGCCGCCGCAGTGGCACCGTAGGACGGAAGTCCCGCATGACGTGATCGACGGGCGCCCGGCACTCCTGCCGGGCGCCCGTTCGGCGTTCCCTGCGCAAGGGCCCGGATCGCTACCGCATCCGGACCGCTGGAACCGGGCGACCGAGCCCGGTACCTCCCCCGCGCGGGCGAGCGCTACTGCCTGCCCGGCCTGCCGTCGGGTCGTGGCTCCTTCGGCAGGCCGAGGAGCAACTCGCCGATGATGTTTGTGCTGCACCTGGCTGCTGCCACCGGCGATGCGGCCGCCCGGGGCGCCGACGAGGCAGCGTCCTCGGCGCCGGCATCCTCCTCGGTGCATCGGGTGGCACGGCCGCCGCGGCCGGGCCGGCGGGGAGGTCGTCGCGCGTAGAGTGCCGGTCGGTGGAGATCCGGTGGCTCGACGTGACCGAGGAGCAGCGGGCGCAGGCTCGCGGCGTCGTCGAGTCGGTGGAGCAGCTGATCGCCGGGCTCCCGCCAGTCCACACGGTCGAGCCGGCCGTGACACGCCGCCAGCGGGCCGAGGGCAACTCGGTGCTCCCGGTGCCCGAGAAGCTCGACCACGCCGTCGACCGCACGATCCCGGGCCCGGCGGGGCCGCTCCCGGTCCGCATGATCGTCCCCGACGAGCCCCGGGGCGTGTACCTCCACGTCCACGGCGGTGGCTGGACCCTCGGGGCACACGACCAGCAGGACGCGCTGCTCGACTTCTTCGCGACCCGGCTCGGCGTCGCGGTCGTGAGCGTCGGCTACCGGCTCGCGCCCGAGGATCCGTACCCGGCCGGCCCCGACGACTGCGAGGCGGTGGCGACGTGGCTCGTCGAGCACGCTGCGACCGAGCTCGGCAGCGACCGCCTCCTCATCGGCGGCGAGTCCGCCGGGGCGCACCTGAGCGCGGTGACGCTGCTGCGGCTCCGCGATCGCCACCAGGCCGCCGGCCGCTTCCTCGCCGCCAACCTCGTGTTCGGCATGTACGACTTCGGCCTCACGCCGAGCGTGCGCCGGTGGGGCGACCGCAACCTCGTCCTGTCGACCCCGATCATCGAGTGGTTCGCGCGTTGCTTCCTCGGCGAGACCACGCCGCAGGACCGGCAGCGACCCGACGTGTCGCCACTGCACGCCGACCTGGCCGGGCTCCCCCCGGCCTACTTCACGGTCGGCGCGCTCGACCCGCTGCTCGACGACTCGCTGTTCATGGCCTCGCGCTGGCACGCGGCCGGCAACGAGGCCGAGCTCGTGATCTGCCCAGAGTCCATCCACGGGTTCACCGCCTTCCCGCACGACATCGCCGTGCTGTCGCTCGTCGAGCAGGCCGGGTTCCTGGGGCGACACCTGGCGAAAGCCTCGCCCTGACCTCCAGAGCGGACCCCATTCGTCGCCGACCGATTCGTCGCCGACCGATTCGTCGCCGACCGATTCGTCGCCGACCGAAAGCGGACCAGCATCGGACCGCTCGGCCGGCCAGGCCTCGATCGCCCGGGCGATGACGTCCACGGCTCCGCACCCACGAACACCCGTCGAACATCCGACGCCGTCCCCGTGGTGGAAGGCCGTGATCGCCCGCCCAGCTGTTCGAGAGGACACGGTCGAAATCGTCAGCGCTGCTTCCTTGCGGGTGGACACAGCCCGGACACAACTTGGGCACACAAGGGGGCGGTAGGGGAATGACGCACCGGCAGGGGAAGGGTCGGCGCGGACGGCGCCCCGCCGGCGACCGTGCGCGAAACCGCAGCTAGACAGCAAGAAGCCCCTGGGCTGGGCCAGGGGTCCTTATGGAGCGGACGACGGGATTCGAACCCGCGACCCTCACCTTGGCAAGCCGTCAGGTGGCGTCCGGCCACGTGCGACGGAGGGGAGCGCAGGCGCCGTGGGCTGCGAGAAGACCTCGCGACAACTCGCGCCGGTTTCGGTGGTCTCCCGACTCCGAGCGCCCAGAAGGCGTCCAGCCGAGTCGGGCTGTAAGCCGGACTGCGTGGCCGTCCTTGGGGACGTCGAGGTGGGAGAGCGGAGTCCGTAGCGACCAGCGATCTGAACAAGCGTTCGTATGTGCCGCCCGAGCGTGCCGCGTCACGCTCGCGTCACGGCGAAGGCCGGGACTCCCTTGCGTAAGGCCGGGGCGCGGCCCTCGCGGTCAGGCTGCACCTCTGCCGTTAGTCAAGTAGACGCGTGGTTCGACCATCCCCGGAGTGCTTCATTGCGTTGCTCGATCCTTGCCGGAGCGCGGTCCGAGTGCTGGGCTCGGGTATTGTCCGATGCGTCTGACGCACCCCCAAGTGTGTCAGAGGCGGGACATGGAGGCGGACATGGCGGATCGGTCGTTCAGCGACCGCGGGGTCTCGCGTAGAGATGTCGTCAAGGGCAGGCGCTGCTGCGGCGGGCCTCGGGTTGGTTACCCCAGCGAGGTAACGTGACGATGTTGTCTCGCATGCGACGCTACATTGAAAGCGCAGAGTGGCAACTCGGAAATAATCAGCGTGGGGTG
>DATFOS010000180.1:0-42937 GCA_035265325.1 Acidimicrobiales bacterium | reverse complement strand
TCCACGTCCTGGCGGTCCGCCGGGGTGGGCGGTACCTGTACCGGCCACGGGGTCACGTCGAGCTTCGGGCGGGCGACGAGCTCATCGCCAGTGGCCCGGACGAGGGGTATCCGTTGCTCGCGCTGCGGTTGGGGTGGCGGCTCGAGGAGGACGAGGACACGGGGATGGAGCGGCTGGAGCCGATCAGGTAGCCGCTCGCTCGTCGGGTGGATGCCGGCCTGTGTGGTGGAGTGTGATTGCCGCCTCCGGCGGGATCACACAGGCGTGCTGTCGCCCGCGCTCCGCCGCACCCGAGTTGCGCGGCTGGCCGGTGGTGGCGTCCGCAATCAGGCGAACCACGCAGGTGGTGCCGCACGGACACGGCGACCACTCGTCCGTGTACAAACGGCCCCGGACGCGCCGATGGCGCCGCCGGGGGAGCGCCACCGACGACGAGCGATGAACGACCGGCGGGGCCCGGCGGACGGGCCCGCGCAAGCGAGGCGATCAGCCGTTGGCCGTGTCGTCCTCCGGGTACGGCGGGAGGGAACGGGTCGTCGAGCCACCGGGCGGGATCGAGCGGACCGTGGCCCCGGCCGGGGCCGTCGCGATCGGCCGCGGCTCCTCCTTGGGGGGCTTGGGGCCGCCGCCGTTGCCGAGCAGCTCCGTGACGGCCGTGAGCCCCCCGGCGAGCCCGGCCAGCTCGGTGGGGACGACGATCTTGGTCGCCTGGCCGTCGGCCATGGCCTGCAGCGTCTCGAGGTACTTGATGGTGAGCAGCGACGGGTCGGGGTGGTTGTCGTTGATCGCCCCGTAGACCGAGTTGATGGCCTGGGCCTCGCCGAGGGCCACGGTCTCCTGGCGGAAGCGCTCGGCCTCGGCCACCCGCTGCATCGCCTCGGACTCGCCCTCGGCCCGCAGGATGCGCTGCTGCTTGTCGCCCTCGGCCCGGAGCACGGCGGCCTGCCGGTCGCCCTCGGCGCGGGTGACGGCGGCCTGGCGCTCACCGTCGGCGCTTGTGACCGTCGCCCGTCGGGTGCGCTCGGCCTTCATCTGCTCGTGCATGGCGGCCATGACGTCGGGCGGCGGGTCGATGCGCTGGATCTCGACCCGGCCGACGCGCACGCCCCAGTTGTCGGTGGCGTCGTCGAGGATTTCGCGCAGCTCGGTGTTGATCTTGTCGCGGGACGTCAGCGCCTCGTCCAGCTGCATGTCGCCGATGACGTTCCGCAGGTTCGTCTGTGCCAGCTTGATCACGGCCATCATGAAGTTGGCGATGTTGTAGACGAGTCGCTGCGGGTCGGTCGGCTCGTAATAGATGACCGCGTCGACGGAGACCACGACGTTGTCGGAGGTGATGACCTCCTGCGGAGGGACGTCGACAACCTGCTCGCGCATGTCGACCAGCCGCATGGTCTGGATGAACGGGATGATCATCCGCAGACCGGGGTCGACCGTCTGCTTGTACTTGCCCAACTGCTCGACGATGCCCCGCTGATAGGGCCGCACGATCCGCACGGCCGCGGCGGCATAGACGATCAGGAATATGGCGACGATCACCAGTACGACGATGAACCCAACCAACCGATGCGCTCCTTGGTCGAACCTCGGCCGGGTGGCCGCACCTCATCTTCGCGCTTCGTCACCCGGTTGGAGGGTTTCACTTGCCGCCACGACGACATGGGTGCCCTGCACGTCGGCGACACGCACGGTCGCGCCCGCCGCGATGGGCGTGTCGTTGATCGACTGGGCCCGCCACTGTTCGCGGCCGACCCGGACCATTCCGAGCTCGCCCCTGCCGGGGATCTCGCGCAGCACCGTCGCCGGCTGGCCGACGAGTCGGAGCGAGCCGACGCCGTTGTCCTGGGCTTCCCTGTCGAGGTGACGGGCGAGGGGCCGGAACGCGAACAGGCCGGCGACGGAGACCACGACGAACAGGAGGCATTCCCAGACGACCGGAAGACCCAGGAACGCGCCCAGAGTGGCCAACGCTGCACCGATGGCAAAGGGGAGGAGGATGAAGGACCCCGGTGTCAGGATCTCGCCGACGGCGAAGACGAACGCGAGGAGCAGCCAGAGCCAGCGCCAGGATTCGGGGTCGTTCATGTGGCTTCCTCTCCCGCCGTGGTGACGACGCCGCCACGTCCAGGTCCCAGGGTAGTTCCGGTCACGCCCTTAACGAGGGGCGTCGCGGCGATCGGACACGCGACCGGCACACATCCGGGAGCGCGCGGGACGAGCGTGCTCGCCGGTAGCGTTTCGCCGTGGCCGACCAGCACCTCTGCCTCCTCTCCGTGCACGCCCATCCCGACGACGAGGCGTCCAAGGGCGCCGCGACGGTGGCCCGCTATCACGCTGCGGGCGTGCGAACCGTGCTCGTGACCTGTACGGGTGGCGAGGCGGGCGACATCCTGAACCCGGCGATAGATCGGCCGGAGGTCAGAGCCGACCTCCCCGCCGTTCGCATGCGCGAGCTCGCCAGGGCGGCCGAGGTCATCGGCTACGACGTGGTCGAGCTGCTGGGGTACCGCGACTCCGGCATGCCGGACATGCCCGAGAACGCCCATCCCGAGGCGTTCGCCAACGCGGAACTCGACGAGGCCATCGGGCGGCTCGTGGCGGTCATCCGGCGGGAACGGCCGCAGGTCGTCATCACCTACGGCGAGGACCAGAGCGTCTACCCCCACCCCGACCACCTGCGGGTCCACGACATCACCGTGCCGGCGTTCGAGCGGGCCGGCGACCCCGACGCCTACCCGGGCACCGGCGAGCCGTGGCAGCCGTCGAAGCTCTACTACTCGGTCTGGTCCCGCAAGCGGGTCGAGCTGACCCACAAGCGGCTCCTGGACCTGGGCCTCGAGTCGCCGTACGACGAGAAGTGGCTGGAGCGTCCCTCCCAGGACGAGCGCATCACCACCACCGTCGACGTGAGCGCTTTCGGCGAGGTGCGCCTCGACGCCCTCCTCGCCCACGAGACCCAGATCGACCCCGAGTCGCCGTTCTGGTTCGCCCTCCCGCGCGACGAGAGCATCCGGGTCTACCCCTACGACGACTACGAGCTGGCCCGCTCGCTGGTGGGCACCGAGGTCCCCGAGACCGACCTGTTCGCCGGCGTGACCAACGCGGTCAGGACCTGAGCGCTCGGTCGTTCGTGCGAGCCCCGGAACGCCGGCCGGCCGGGCGGTCGGTCGGCCGTGCGGTCGGCGCGGGGACCGGGCGTTCCGTGGGCCTGCGTGACGTGGTGGCCGCCCGTCCCGAGGCCCTGCCGGCGTCGACGTGGCCCGCCCCGCGGCGCCACCCGTTCGCCTATCCCGGGACGGCACCGGCCCACCCCCACCTCCTCCTCGTAGGTGACGTCGTCGTCCCGCTGGACGTCCAGGGCGCCGGCTCGGTGGCCGCCCGGCCGGGCCGACCTCATCCGCCTGCTCAACGGGCAGCGGTGGTACGTGTACAACACCGGGGACCATCCGATGGCGACGGCGACCGCCGCCACCGACCTGGTGCGCCGGGCGATGCGCTCGCACGGCGCGACGGGCTCGGGAGGCGAACCCCTGGGGCGGACGCTGTCCTCGGCCGACGCCCATGCCGGTGGTGGCCCGGGCCTCGCCCTGGCCGGCCAACCGCGATCGACCGACCGACGAGGACACGACGAACGATGACGAGCGGGACGACGACGATGAGGGTGTGCGGATGGCCGGGTTCCTGAGCGACGAGTGGCTGGACGGGCTCGACCTCGGCGCCGGCCGGGGGGACGAGAAGGCGCCGGCCATGCGGGTCCGGCGGCTGGTGACCGGCGGGCCGGAGGGCGACCTGACGTTCGAGTCCGTGGTGCCGGGCACCGACGGGTCCGTCCCCGGCGGGCCCGGCGCTCCCGGGGCGGAGCTGCCGGGCGCGGAGCTGCCGGGCGCGGAGCTGACGCTGACGACCACGTACGCGGTGGCGTCCGAGCTCGACGTCGGGGACGTGACCCCGGCCGTGGCCTACATGCAGGGCCGGCTCAAGGCGGAGGGCGACATGCCGACCCTCTACGCCCTCCTCGCCGCCACCACCTGACGACCCGGGCCAATTGGCCGCCGCCGGGCGCCGGGCGGGGAAGGGGCGGGGCGGGACCCGGTCAGAGGTCGCGTTGGAGAGCGCGCAGGGCGCGGAAGCCGACGAGGATGGCGCCGGCGCGTTCGAGCATCGTGGCCAGCGAGTGGTCGTGGACCAGCTCGTGGTCGTCGACGCGGGCAGACCAGTCGGGGGTGAGCGCCCGTAGCTCCGGCGTGTCGATCGCCGGCTGGACGGACAGCTCGGTCACGCCGGGGGCCAGCTCGTGGACCGCCCGCTCGATCGCCCGCCGGCTCCCCGAGACCGGGACGAACACCAGGTGGTCGGGGGCGGTGACGCCCTCCTCGGCGGCCAGCTTGCGGAACGGGAACCCGATGGCGTGCTCGGTGGACGCCCCGGTGAGCCGCAGGGGCAGGCCGAACTCGACGGCGAGGTCGAGGTACACGTCGAAGAACTCGGGCCGGAGCTGGAGCGTGCCCAGGTGGCTGGCCAGGTGGCTGACGTCGAAGCCCCACAGGATCGCTCGTTCCACCTGCGCCCGCAGCTCGCGGCGGACCTCGTCGAGGTCGGCGTGATCCCACAGGTCGAGCTGAGTGCGGGGGAAGCCGCCATCGCCGTCGAGCAGCGACGGCGCCCGGGTGATCGGGCCCCACCGGAGCAGGTCGAGCTCGGCGTTGAGCGTGAGCGAGACGCCGACGTCCTCGCCGCGGTAGCGGGCGGCCGCCTCGCGTGCCCACGGCGCCGGGACCAGCAGCGAGGCGCTGGTGGCGAGGCCGCCGCGCAGCGCCTCGTAGACGCCGACGTTGGCGGCGTGTGACATGCCGAGGCCGTCGGCCGTCACGATCACGAGCCGGTCGTCGGCCCCATAACCGAGGCGTTCCGCGAGCGTGGGCATCGACGACGAGGCTACCCGGGCACCCCGCTCGGCCCGTGGCCCGGATCGACCGCTGGGCACAGGTCGCCGCACGAGGGAGTGTGAGGGGTGGCGCGGTCGTCGGGGGCGCTCCCCCGAGTCGCGGCGGGCGTTGGCGGGGCTGGCGCCGACGAGGTCGGGCGGGCATCGCCAGCGACGTCGCCGACGACCACCCGGCGCCTGCCCACCACGTCGTGCGGCTGACCGACGTGCCGGCCGACGCCCCACAGCCCCGACGGCCACCACCAGGGCGCACCTGCCGTCGCCACGACGCCACGACCAACGTCCCGGCGCCGCCCAGCTTCTCCCCGTGCCGGCGTCCACCACGCGCCGCACCACCAGTCGTCCCATCACTCGGCGTCTCGTCGTCAGCGAGTCGGTCGCCCCACCGTGACGTCGGGGCCGCCGCAGGCGCCCCAGAGGCCGGAGCGCGCCGTGCGGGCGGCACGCTCGGCGGCGGCGAACTCGGACCGATGCGTCGTGTTGGGCGGGTACGGCATCGCCTCGGCGGCACCGGCGTCGACCAGCGCCCGGTTGACGAACAGGTCGTCGCCGACCCGGTACACGTAGGCGAGCAGCCGGTCGTAGGCGTCGCGCGGCTCGACGTCGCGCACGAGGCGGACCATGGTGTCGGCCGGCACGAGGTCGGCGAGCTGCGACGACGCCTCATGGCCCCAGCACTCGACGGGCCGGTGGGGGGCGACGCTCTCGGGCGTGTCCACGCCGATCAGGCGGACGCGCTCCTCGGTGCCGCCCACGTCGACGACGAGCGTGTCGCCGTCGACGACCCGCACGACCCTGGCGGGCCCGGCGGCCGGGGCTGCCCCCTCATCGCCGCCCCGCCCCGGCCGGAGGAGGGCCGGGACACCGAGCGCGACGAGACCGAGGACGATCAGGGCCAGGACTGCGAGGACGACGGCGGGCACGCCGCCGGTCACGGGACGGCGGGACTGCGGGCGCGACGGGGACACCGGGGCGACCTCCGGGTTCACACGGGATGTGAGGAGGCGGCGTAGCCGCGAGGTCCCGGCGTCGACCCGCCGGGTGGGGGAGCGTCAGAGGCGCTCGAGGATGGTGCCGGTGCCCAGGCCGCCGCCGCAGCACATGGACACGAGCGCCGTGGACTTGTCGGCCCGCTCGAGCTCGTGCAGCGCCTTGGTGACGAGCACGGCGCCCGTGCCGCCCAACGGGTGGCCGAGCGCGATGGCGCCCCCGTTGACGTTGGTGCGCTCGGGGTCGGCGCCCACCTCGCGCTGCCAGGCGAGGACGACAGAGGCGAAGGCCTCGTTGATCTCGAACAGGTCGATGTCGCCGATGCTCATGCCCGTGCGGGCCAGCAGGCGCTGCGTGGCGTCGATGGGGCCGGTGAGCATGAGGACCGGGTCGACGCCGACCAGGCAGGTGTCGACCACCTTGGCCTTGGGCGTGAGGCCCAGCGCGGCGGCCTTCTCCGCGGTCATCATCAGCACGGCGGCGGCGCCGTCGCTGATCTGCGAGGACGAGCCGGCGGTGTGGACGCCGTCGGGGCGGGCCACCGGCTTCAGCCCGGCAAGGGCCTCGAGCGTGGTGTCGCGCAGGCCGCCGTCGCGGGTGACGCGGTGCGTCGTGCCGGTGGGCTTGCCCTCGTCGTCGACGTCGGGGGCGTCGACCGGGACGATCTGCGTGTCGAAGCGGCCCTCGGCCCACGCCTGGGCGGCCCGCTGCTGCGAGGCCAGCCCGAAGGCGTCGGTGTCGGCACGGGTGATGCCCCACTTGTCGGCGATGCGCTCGGCGCCCTCGAACTGCGAGGTCATCTCGTACTGGCCGAAGTAGGTCTTGGGGATCGGGACGCCGAGGCCCAGCTTCTTGGACGAGTTCGACCCGATCGGGATCCGCGACATCAGCTCGACGCCGGCGGCGATGGCCACGTCGACCGTGCCCGAGGCCACGAGGCTCGTCGCCAGGTTGGTGGCCTGCTGCGACGACCCGCACTGGGTGTCGACGGTGGTGACCGCGGTCGTGAGCGGGAGGCCGGACGCGAGCCAGGCGGTGCGGCCCACGTTGAACGACTGCTCGCCCACCTGGCTGACGCAGCCGGTCACGGCCTGCTCGACCTCGGTGGGATCGATGCCCGACCGCGTGACCACCTCGGAAAGGACGGTGGCGAGCAGGTCGGCCGGGTGCACCGTGGACAGGTCACCGTTGCGGCGCCCGACGGGCGTCCGCACGGCCTCGACGATCACGACATCGGCCATGACGGGAGACTAAACCGAATCACGTTCGAACAGCGAGGCCCGGGCGACGCCCGTCACACCGTCAGGCCGCCGGGCGGCGACGGCGGCGGGCGGGGGACGCGGCGTCGGCGCCCGGCCGCGTGAGCTGGCGGCGGGCCCGCTCGGCCATCGGGTGCGGCGTGACGGCGGCCTCGGTCTCGACGTCGGAGGACGCGGCTGCGTCGACCACGGCGGCTGCGACCACCGCAGCCACCGCCGCCGGCACCGCCCGTGCGGGGTCGGCGCCTACTTCGGGAGGGGAGCCGGAGCGGGCCCGGAGGCTGGCGGCGAGCGTCTCGCGGGCCTGGGCGATGCCGGCGTAGCCCACGCGGCGGGTCTTCTCGTCGAGCTTCCAGGCGGGGTGGGTGTCGATGAGGACGAGCTGCTTGGTCATGGCTCCAGTATCGGGAGGGGGTGTGACAAACAAGGGTGCTTCGGGTGCTCGGGGTCGGAAATGGCCCTGCGTACGATCGTCGCCATGGACGCCAGCGCGTGGCTCGGCCTGCGGCCCACCGAGGACCCGATGCGCTGGGCCCTCCCCGTCACGCCGGGCATCTCGACGTGGGGGAACTTCCTGTTCGGCGGGTGTGCGCTCGGGGCGGCCATCAGCGCCCTCGAGGCGAGCACCGGCCGCCCGCTCGTGTGGGCGACCGCCCAGTACCTGGCGTACGCCGAGCCGCCGTCGGTCCTCGACATCGACGTCACGGCCGCGGTGGCGGGCCGCTCGATCACCCAGGCCCGCGCCACGGGGCACGTGGGCACCACCGAGGTCGTCACCGTCAACGCCGCACTGGGCGACCGCGACGTCGACCTGTCGGGGTCCTGGGCCGAGCCGCCGAAGGTCCCCGACCCCGACCAGTGCGAGCCGCGTCCGCCGCGGGTCCCGGGCGGCGTGTCGATCGAGACCCGCCTCGACATGCGCTTGGCGCACGCCCGGACCTGGGACGAGGTCGACGGCAACCCCTCACCCGACGGGCGGTCGGCGCTGTGGGTCCGGGTGCCCGACATGCTCGACCTGTCGTCGGGGGCCGGGCTCGCCATCCTCGGCGACTACGTGCCGTTCGGTATCGGCCAGGCGCTGGGCCGGCCGCAGCGGGTCAACAGCCTCGACAACACCCTGCGCGTCTACCGGCTGGTCCCCACGGAGTGGGTCCTGCTCGACATCCGGGTGCAGGCGGTGGCCCGGGGCTTCGGCCACGGCATCGTCCACCTCTGGTCGGAGGACCGGGTGCTGCTGGCCACCGCCAGCCAGTCCACGATCGTCCGCGCCGCCCGCTTCTAGGCGGCCGGTCACACGCCCGGCCGGACAGCCGTTCGGCTGCTGTGCCAGCATCCGGTCATGCAGCGCTACGGCATGACCATCCCGTTCGACGGCGTCCCGTTGCACGCGCAGCGCGACTGGGTGGTCGAGCTGGCCGACCTGGGCTACACCGATGTCTGGTCCTCCGAGGCCAACGGCGCCGACGCCTTCACGCCGCTCGCCCTCGCCTCGGCCTGGGCGCCGTCGCTGCGGCTGGGCACGGCGATCGTGCCGGCCTTCACCCGCGGGCCCGCCTGCCTGGCCCAGAGCGTCGGGTCGCTGGCCCAGGCCGCGCCGGGGCGCTTCGTCATCGGTATCGGGACCTCGTCGAACGTGATCGTCGAGGGGTGGAACGGCATCCCGTTCGACCAGCCGTACCAGAAGACGCGTGACGTGGTCCGCTTCCTCCGCAGCGCCCTGGCGGGGGAGAAGGTGAGCGGCGAGTTCGACACATTCACCGTGCGTGGCTTCCGGCTCGGCGTACTGCCCGAACAGCCGGTCCCGATCCTGGTGGCGGCGCTGCGCGAGGGCATGCTCAGGTTGGCCGGGCGCGAGGGCGACGGCGCCATCATCAACTGGCTGTCGGCCGACGACGTGTCCACCGTGGCGCCGATCGTCACCAAGGCGGGCAGCGGCGACCCCAAGGAGGTCGTGGCCCGCATCTTCGTCGCCCCGACCGACGATACCGACACCGTCCGCAACCTGGGCCGTTACGCCATCGCCGCCTACCTCAACGTGCCGGTCTACGCCGCCTTCCACGAGTGGCTGGGCCGGGGCGAGCAGCTGGCCGACATGTGGCGCCTGTGGAAGGAGGGCGACCGCAAGGCCGCCCTCGCCGCCATCCCGGATTCCCTGGTCGACGAGCTCATCGTGTGGGGGCCGCCGGAGAAGTGCCGCGAGCACGTCGCGCGCTACATCGCCAACGGCGTGACCACCCCCGCCCTGGCCCTGCTCCCGTTCGGCTACGACACGCGCCAGGCCGTGCGCGACCTGGCGCCGCGCTGATCGGGGTCGGGACGGCACCCGGCCACGCGGGGGTTAACCCCATGGCCATTCCTGAACGCTTTCCGTAGCGTGGTCGGCATGGAGGCGAGCAGAGGCGCTCGGGGCCCGTCCGGCGAGGGGGCGCGGTGATCACCCTCGACTCGCTCTCCGAGCTCGCTGCCCTCGCCTACCTCGTCATCTTCGCCCTGGCTGCGTTCGACGTCATCGTGCCGATCCTGCCCAGCGAGACCGCCGTCGTCCTCGGCGGCGTCCTGGCCTGGCAGGGTCGCCTCAACTTCGTCGTGGTCCTGGCCGTGGCGGCCGTCGGCGCCATCGTCGGCGACCACCTCGCCTACGGCATCGGCCGCAGCACCGAGCGCTTCGGCCGGGCACAACGCCAGGCCCACCGGCGGGCCAGCAGCAAAGTCGGGCGCCTCGAGGCGTGGGCCGCCCACCAGCTCGCGGCCCACGGCCCGGTCGTGCTGATCGTCGCCCGCTTCATCCCGGGCGGGCGGACCGCCTCGACCTTCGTCAGCGGCCGGCTCCGCTACCCGCTCTCCCGGTTCAGCCCGGTCACCGTGGTGGCCGGCATCCTGTGGGCGGGTTTCGGGTCGGTGCTCGGGTACCTGGGCGGCACCACGTTCCACGACAACACCTGGCTGGCCACCGGCCTCGGCGTCGCCGTCGGTACGCTCGTGGCCTTCTCCATCGAGATGGTGATGTCCCGCGTGGTGGGCAGGCCGGCCGCCGTCGCCCCAGCCACCGAGGCGCGCAAGGGCGACGACGACCTGGCCGCTTAGGGGGACTCCCGCCGCCGGCCGGCCGACGGCCCGGCACCCGCGTGGCGGCTCAGCCGGTCGTCACCGTCGGGACCGGGCGGGGGAGCGGGACTGGCCCCGGCACCGGCCCGGGCTCGGCGCCGCCCGAGCCGCCGGCGGCCTGCGCGAGCGCCACCATGTCGGCCAGCTCACCGATGCCCGGCCGCCCGGCGCCGACCCCGCCGGGGTCGACGACGCCGTCGGTCTCGCCGGCGTCGGGACCGGCGGCGTCGGGACCAGCGGCGTCGGGTGCACCGCCGTCCACCGGTGGGTATGTGGCCGCCAGCTCGTCGACCAGGGACGCCACCGCTTCCAGCGTCACGCCCCGGCCGGTGGACACCGGGTGCTGGCCCAGGACCTCGGCGAACGCCGCCACGGTCCCCGCCAGCGCCACGTCCCGGTCCACGGCGTCGGCGTCGTCCGCCAGGGCGTCGGCCGTGATGGGGACCTCCTGCTCGACCGCCTCGTCCGCCCCCGCCGGCCGGTGGCGGACGGTGACCGTGCCCAGCCGGTCCGGTCCGCCGTCGACCAGCCGCAGCTCGTACAGGGCGCTCACCACGTGCCCGGCGCCCAGCTCACCGGTGTCGGCGGCGTCGTCGCGGAACTGCTCGTCGGCCAGCGCCCGGTTCTCGTAACCCACCAGCCGGAACTCGCTCACGGCCGCCGGGTCGAACGCCACCTGCGCCCGGGCCTCGTCGGCCACGACGGTGAGCGTCGAGGTCAGCTCCTCGGTGAACAGGCGCTCGGCCTCCTCGTAGGTGTCGACGTAGCCGTAGAAGCCGTCGCCCCGGTCGGCGAGCTGCTCCATGAGGTCGTCGTCGTAGTTGCCCATCCCGTAGCCGACGGTGACGAGGCGGATGCCCTCGGCGCCCTCCTCCCGCACCAGGTCGCTCAGCGGGTCGGTGCCCGTGATGCCGGTATTGGCCACGCCGTCCGACGCCAGGACCACGGTGTTGATGTCCTCCGGCTCGTACGAGGCGCGGGCCTGGGCGTAACCGGCGCGCAGGCCGGCCTCCATGTTCGTGCTGCCCTGCGGGACCAAGTCGTCGAGGACGGCGACGATCGATTCGGCCTCGGCGGCCGGCGTCGGCGGGAGGAGCACGTTCGACGTGTCGCCGTAGGTCACGACCGACACGGTGTCGGTGTCCCGCAGCTCGAGGGCCAGGAGCGCCAGCGTGGAGCGGACCAGGCCGAGGCGCTCGCGGATGTCCATCGAGCCGGAGGTGTCGACCACGAACGTGAGGTTGGCGTCGGGGCGGTCGTCCTCGGCCACCGGCCGGGCGTGGACGCCGACGCGCAGCAGCCGGGTTCCGTCCAGGGCGAACGGCGCCGGGCCGCCCGCCACGGACACGGCCAGGTCGGCGGCCGCACCCTCGGCGTCGTCGGCGGGCGGCGGGTCGGTGTAGCCGAACGCGTTGACCCACTCCTCGGTGCGGACCGACTCCGCCGGCGGCAGCAGGCCCTGGTCGAGGAACGTGCGACCTACCGTGTACGAGCCGGTGTCCACGTCGAAGCCGAACGTCGAACGGGGCTCGGACGCCGTGGCCAGGAACGGCGATGCGCCCGGGCCCACGAACACGTTGTCCTCGGTGACGCCCGGCTCGACCGGTGGCCCAACCACGTCGTCACCCACGGGCGGCGCCTCCCGGGCGGTGACGCCGTCGGTCCCCGCCCCGACGTCCGCCGCCTGGCCGGCCTCCGCCGATTCGGCGAACGCCGTCGCCGAGTCCCCGGTCGCCGGGGCGGGGGCCGGGGCGGCCGACGGGGCAGCGGCCGCCATGTCCTGGTCCGCGGCGACCTCGTAGTCCTCGTAGAAACTGCGGGGGTCGATGTCGAGGCGGGGCGGGGCCTCGGCGGGGGTGCCGCCGGGACCGTCGCCGTGCGGTCGGTCCGGGCCGGCGCCCTCGCTGCCGTCGCTGCACCCCAGCGTCCCGGCGGCGAGCGCCAGTGCCGCCAGGCCGCCCAGGGCCGCCAGCGGCGAGGGGGCAGGGCTGGTGCGTCGTCGCATGGCCCCTCCGACGACCGCCGGGGCCCGGCCGGTTCCCGGCGGGCATTAGCCGCGAACCGCGACGACTGGAGTTCTCCGGCTAACGAACCGGGCGTAGCCTCGCCCACCATGAGTGGTCACACGTTGGCGTTGACGGACAGGCTGCTGCGGGGCGAGGCGTCGGTCGAGGAGGTCAACCCGGTCGTCATCGACGGCGAGCTCGACGAGGTCGCGCCCGGCGTCGCCTTCGTGCCGTCGTTCGGCAACATCGCCGCCTTCACCGCCGGCGACGAGCTCCTGCTGGTCGACACCGGCAACGGCCACGTCGCCGCCCACAACCACGCCAAGGTCCGCCGCTGGACCGGCCTGCCCCTGACCACGGCGGTCTACACCCACGGCCACATCGACCACGTCCTGGGCCTCGGCCCGTACGAGGCCGAGGTCGCGGCCGGCGGCGGGGCCCGCCCCGTCCACGTCGTCGCCCACGAGAAGGTCCCCGCCCGCTTCGACCGCTACAAGGCGACCGCCGGGTACAACGGCGTGATCAACGCCCGGCAGTTCAAGCTGCCGGCGTTCCGCTGGCCGACCGAGTACCGCTACCCGGACGAGACCTACGCCGACCGGCACACCCTCACCGTGGGCGGCGAGGTGTTCGAACTGCACCACGCCGAGGGCGAGACCGACGACCACACGTGGGTGTGGGTGCCGGGCCGCAAGGTCCTGTGCACCGGCGACATGTTCATCTGGGCCAGCCCCAACTGCGGCAACCCGCAGAAGGTGCAGCGCTACCCGCGCGAGTGGGCGGTGGCGCTGCGGGAGATGGCCGGCCTCGGTGCCGAACTCATGCTGCCGGGCCACGGCTGGCCGATCGCCGGGGCGGACATGGTGGCCACCGTCCTCACCGACGCCGCCGACCTGCTCGACAGCCTCGTGGACCAGACGCTCTCGCTCATGAACGAGGGCGCCCGGCTCGACGATGTCATCCACGCCGTGGTGGCGCCCGCCCACCTGGTCGACAAGCCCTACCTGCGGCCGGTGTACGACGAGCCCGAGTTCGTGGTGCGCAACGTGTGGCGGCTCTACGGCGGCTGGTACGACGGCAACCCGGCCCGCCTCAAGCCGGCGCCGGAGGCCGACCTCGCCCGCGAGCTGGCGGACCTGGCCGGCGGGGCGTCGGTGCTGGCCGCCCGGGCCGAGGCGCTGGCCGACGCCGGCGACCTGCGCCTGGCGGGGCACCTCGCCGAGCTTGCCGCCCAGGCGGCGCCGGACGACGCCGGCGTCCACCGCGCCCGGGCCGCCGTGTTCGGCCGCCGGGCGGCGGAGGAGCTGTCCACGATGTCCAAGGGCGTCTTCTCCTGGGCCGCCTCCGAGTCGGAGGCCGCCACCGCCGTCGGGTCCTGAGCGGGCGGGACCGCCGGGCGTGCGGGCGGGCCCGGGTCGGACGTCCCGCGGTCAGGTGTGGACGCGGATGATGACGGCGGCCACGTCGTCGTCCAGGGCCGAGCCGTCGTCGTCGGCCCGGCGGGCGCGTCCGACCAGGCGCTCCAGCAGCTCGGCCGGCGGCTCGGACGGGTCGATGGCGGCCAGCTCCCGCGCCAGGCTCGCGATGCTGGCGGACATGGCCCGCGCCCGGCGCTCGACCAGCCCGTCGGTGTAGGCGAGCACGACCGAGCCGGCCGGCATCTCGACGTACTCCAGGCGGGTGGGCGTCAGCGGCATGCCGAGCAGCGGTTGGCGGGCCTCGCTGAGCGTGTGGACCGTGCCGTCCGGCCGCCGGACCAGCGCCGGCGGGTGCCCGGCGCTCAGGTACCCGAGGCGGTGCCAGCGGTGGTCGACGTGGAGGACCTGGGCCGTGGCGTAGATGCCGTCGTCCTCGGCCACCATGTCGTTGGCCTGGGCGAAGACCCGGTCGAGTGGCGTTCCCGTGCGGATCAGGCCGGCGATCAGGTACTGCAGCTGGGCCATGGCGGCAACGGCCTGCACGCCGTGGCCGGTCACGTCCCCCACGACGACGACCAGGCCGCCGTCCTCGAGGGCGACGGTGTCGTACCAGTCGCCGCCGATGCCGACGGCCCCGCTGGCCGGCTCGTAGTGGACCGCCACGTCGAGGCCCTCCACCTCGGGCGGCGGCGTCAGCAGGCGCCGCTGCAGGGCCGCGACGACGGCGTGCTCGCCCTCGTGGAGCGTGGCGCGCTCGAGCGTCTGGCCCACCAGGTCGGCGACGGTGGCCAGCAGGACCCGCAGAGACGCGTCGAACGTGACCGGGCCCGGCCAACTCACCGACAGCACGCCGCTCGGCTTGCCGCCGGGGTCCCGTAGGGGCAGGTGGGCGGTGGCGGACAGGCCGGTGCGGCGCAGCTCGTCGGCCACGCCGGCGTAGCGGGCGGCGGTGGCGGCGGCGTCCCGGAACGTCAGGGCGTCGTTGGACCGGAAGGCGTCGACGGCCGGGGCGTTCTGCTCGACGGCCACGGCCATGCGGCCCCCGGTGGTCCGCCCGCTCCGCCGCCCGGTCCGGCCGACGCGGGCCACGGGGACGGCGGCCGTCCCCCGGCGGGTGGTGGTCGCCCCGTCGACACGTGACCCGGCGGCGGCGCTCGCCCGGGCGCTGGACCCGCCGGTGGGGGTGGCGCCGTCGCTCGTTCCAACGATGGGGGTGGCGCCGTCGCTCGTTCCGTCGGTGGGCGTGGCGCCGTCGCTCGTTCCACCCGCGGCGGTCGCCCCGCCGACAGGTGACCCGCCGGTGGCGCTCGCCCGGGCGCTGGTCCCGCCGGTGGGGGTGGGGCCGTCGCTGGTTTCGCCGGTGGGGGTGGCGCCGTCGCTCGTCCCGCCGGTGGAGGTGGGCCGGTCGCTCGCCAAGCCGGTGGCGATGGCTCCGTCGCTCGTGGCGCCGGTGGCCGTGGCCCCGGTGGCGGTCCCGCCGCCGGCACCTGACCCGTCGGTGGCGGCGGCCCCGGCTCCGGTGGCGGTCGGGCCCGTGGCCGCGGCGTCGTCGGTGGGCGTTTCCGGGACGACCAGCGGGACCAGGGTGGCGCCGGTCGGGTCGGCCACCGCGATGCGGACCTGGCGGGCGTCCAGCAGGGCGGGCACGTGCTCGGCGATGGCGGAGGCCACCCCGGCGCGGGTGGTCGTGGCCGCCAGGACCGAGGCGAAACGGCCCAGGGCCTCGGCCCGGCGCTGGTGGGCGGCGGCGAGGCGGGTCCGCTCCAGCGTCTGGCCCGTGACGTCGGCGACCGTGGACAGCGTGGCCCGCAGCCCGGCGTCGAAGCGCATCGGGTTGGGCCAGGCGAAGGCCACCGCCCCGGTGGCGTCCCCCGAGCTGTCGTGGAGTGGGATCGAGGCCGTGGCGGCGAAGCCGGCGGCCCGGGCGTCGTCCGCCGAGGCGGGGTAGAGGGCCTGCTGCTCGGCGAGGTCGTGGAGCCAGATCGGCTCGTCGAGCCGCACGGCGTCGACGAGGGGGACGCTGGCGTCGAGGGGCAGCTCGTGGTAGCGGTCGGCCACTCCGTCGGGGACCTCGGTGTCGACGACCGCCCGGAGGGTCCCGGTGCTGCGGTCGACCAGGCGCACGTTGGCGTGGGCCGCCCCCAGCGCCGTGCGGGCGTGTTGCGAGAGGCGGTCGGCCACGTCGGCCGGGGAGGTGGCCACGGCCATGGCCCCGGCCAACTGGGCGACCTGGGCGGTCCGCCCGGCGAGGCGCGTGCGGCCGAGCGTCTGGCCGCACAGCCGCGCCAGGTTCTCGATCGTCGTGCGGGTGCGGTCGTCGACGGTCACCGGCCGGCCCCAGAGGAACACCAGCACGCCCACCGGCTCGCCCTCGGCGCCCAGCAGCGGGGCGGCGGCGACGGCCGTGGTGCCGGTCTCCTCGACGTCGGCCAGCAGCTCGGGGTGGTCGGACTGGTAGGCCGCCATGTCCTCGACCACCACGAGCCGCCGCTCCCGGACGGCGTCTGACGTCGGGATGTGGGCGTCGAGCGGCAGACGCCGGTAGCGGCCCGCCAGGGCGTCGTCGACCGGGGCTCCCCGGACGCTCATGGTCAGGTGATCGGCGTCCTCGAGCAGGCCGACGTCGGCGTAGTCGGCGCCCACGACCGCGGCGGCGTCGGTGGTGACCACCCTGGCCACGGCGTCGGTGTCGGCGGCGAGCGAGAGCTCGTTGGCGACGGCGGCCACGGCGGCGTCGCGGGCCGCCTCGTCGGCCAGGCGCCGGGTGAGGGCGTCGTTGGCCTCCTGGTAGCGGCGGTCGCGCCGGGCCGAGAAGAGGAGGAGGGCGGTGAGCGCCAGGGTGCCGGCGGCCAGGACGGCAGGAAGCTCCGCGGACAGGGCCCGGGGGTCGTCGGCCGAGACGACCCACTCCTCGCCGGCGATGCGCACGGTCGCCTCGGCGCCGCGGCCCGGCTCGCCGGCCAGCGTGGTCCCGTCCGCCTCCACGGCGACCGCGGTGTCGCTGGGCAGCACGTCGTCCAGGCCGTCCACCAGCTCCGACGCCACCAGCGAGCCGCTCACGAACCCGACCAGGAGCGGCTCCTGCACGTCCTCCAGGCTGTACAGCGGCTGAACCACGAGGACGCCCGGGCTGCCGTCGACCGCGAGGCGGACCGGGCCGCCCAGCACCGCCCGACGCTCCTCGGCGGCCCGCTCGGTGGCCGCCGCCCGCGACGACTCGCCGGCCAGGTCGAACCCGAGGACGTCCTCGGTGGTCTCATCGTCCGGGTAGACGTCGATGACCGGGAGGTACTGGTCGCGCTCGCCGGCGGGAACCAGCTCGCCGCCGTCGTCGGCCGGCTCCCGGATGGGGACGTTCTCGGCCTCCCACGCTGCCCGGTCCCCCGCGTCGACCACGACCTCGTGGGCGATGACCCGGTACTCCCCGTCGTCGATGAGCGCGCTGGCGAACGTCTCGAACTCCGCCGGGCTGACCTCGCCGTCCACGGCCAGGCCGCCGACGGCGCCGAGGGCGTCGATGCTGTTGACCAGCTGGTCCTCGAGGGCGGCGGCGGCCTCGACGACGGCGTCCTCGTCCCGACCGGCGGCGCGGGACTGCTCGTAGGCGAAGCCGACCGACGCCGCCATGAGCCCGAGGATCACCACGCCGGCCAGCCCGAACGTGGCGACGGCGCGCTGCAGGCGGGGCTTGTCGGCGGTTGTCACCGGCGTCGTGCGCGGGCGCGCCACGGCGGTGTCGCTCACGAGCCCGTCCTCGACGGCCGTCCCGTCCTCACCCCGAGGGCTCACCCGCTCCTCCGGCAGAAGCGTCATGTCGGGGCGCACGGTAGCGCCCCACCGCAGGTCGGATGTCCGCCGAGGGAGGGTCGAAGCCCCCGCCGCCGACGCCCTTTCGACCGACGAGGCGATCGCGTCGATTTATCGACCGTGGCCGGCGACCCCGGCCGGGTCGCCCCCGGCTCCGTACGCGAGGGCGGCGACCGCCCGCAGGTGCTCCACCAGGTCGGCCGGCCGCGACGAGGCGTTGAGCCCGCTGGTCGACGGCATCACGTAGGTCGGCACGCCCGCCAACCCCTGAGGCTGGATGCCCGGGACCGCCTTGCGGTCGACGACTGCCCGCCAGCCGGCCAGGCCCACGAAGCAGACGACGCGCGGTCGCAACCAGCCCAGGAGCCACCGGATCCGGGCCAGTCCGGCCCGGTACTCGTCGGGAGTCAGCTCGGCGGCGGCCAGGGTGGCCCGCTTCACGATGTCGGTCATGCCCATCCCGTGGTCGCGTAGGGCGGCGGCCGGGTCGCGGTCGGCCGTGGCCAGGCCGGCCGCCCGGGCCGCCGGCCAGAACCGGTTCCCGGGACGCGCGAACCCGATGCCGGCGTCGGCGGCGTACAGGCTGGGGTTGAGCCCGCACACGAGGACCCGCACGCCCGGCGCCACCGTGTCGGCCAGCGTCCTTGCCCGGGTCGCCCGGGCGGCCAGTTGGCGGAACCCCCCGGTGCCGGTCGGCCGCTCGTCGAGGTCGTCGACGACGAAGCCGGCGCCGACCAGCAGGTGGCGGAGCGCCTCAGGGGACCAGAAGGCGAACAGGCGGCCGGGGAAGTCGTCGTCGGCGTCGGTCACGCGGGCGCGGTCCGGCGAGGCGGCGGCCTCGTCGTGATCGAACAGCGTGAGGTCGAGCGTCCCGCCGACCGCGAGGGCCCGATGCAGCTCACCCAGCGTCGCCGGCAGCCGACCGGGCGGCACGTGCTGGAGGACCTTGCTGGCCCAGACCCCGGACAGGCCGTGGCGGCGGAACGGCAGCGCCTCGACATCGCAGGCCGCGGCCGGCGTGCCGGGATGCCGCCGCCGGGCCTCGAACAGCATGTTCACCGCGGCGTCGGCGGCCACCACGGGCGTGCCCAGGTGCGGGATGTAGTGGCCGGGCCCGCTGCCGAGGTCGAGCCGCACCCCGTCCGCCGGCAGGCCCCGGGCGAACGACTCGGCCCGTTCGGGGTGGTAGGCCCGGCGCGCCTCGCCATAGGCCACGGCCCCCCGCTCGTAGGCGTCGACGGTCTGGCGATCCATGCGGCGGGCGTCCGGGCGCGGCGGGCGGCGCTCGCCCGGTCAGGCCTTGCCGAGGGCGGCGCGGACCGTGCGCTCGGCCGACGCCCGCCGGTCCGCCCCCCAGGGCAGCGGCATGAGGACCGGCACCTCGACCCCGGCGTCCGCGTAGGCGGCCATGGTGGCGGCGACCGTGTCCTCGTCGCCCATGACGTCGATGGCGTCGACCATGCGGTCGCTCACGGCGGCCACCGCGCCGGCCCGGTCGCCCTCGCCGAAGCGCGCCCGCACCTCGGCGACCTCGTCCCCGAACCCGGCCCGCTCGAAGTTCCGGGCGTAGCTGTCGACCACCGCATACGAGAACAGGTCGCGCCGGGCCAGCTCGACGCCCTCCTCCCGGGCGCACACCCCGGCGTGGACGTAGGCGTAGATGGTGGCGTCGCCGCCCTTGCGGACCTGCTCGGCCGACCAGGGCACGTGGCTCGCCGGGAGGTAGTTGAGGAGGACACCGTCTGCCAACTCGCCGGCCAGCCGCAGCATCGCCGGGTTGAGCGCCCCGACCACGATCTTCGGCCGGCGCTCGCCCAGCTTCACGCCGAGTCGGAACCCCCGGACCCCGTAGAAGTCGCCGGCGAAGTCGACCTTCTCACCCGACAGGCAGGCCCGCAGCACGGTGACGTACTCGCGCACCCGGTCGAGGGGCCGGTCGCCGTAGGGGACGCCGTGCCACCGCTCGGTCACGACCGGCGACGAGATCCCGACCCCGAGGAGGATGTCGCGGTCGGGGTGGAGGGACTGCAGCGTGGCACCGGCCATGGCCACCACCATCGGGGTGCGCAGCTGGAGGGCGAGGACGCCGGTGCCGAGGTCGAGGCCCGGGGCGGCGGCGCCGGCAGCGGCGAGCAGCGCGAACGCCTCCGGGCCGGTCGTCTCGGCGGTCCAGAAGCTGCGGTAACCGAGGTCCTGGGCCAGCCGGGCCGTGCTCACGGCCAGGTCGGGCCCCAGCGCCATCAGCGAGGCGAACGTGACTCCGGCACGGCCCAGTCCCATGTGGCCGGAAGCTAGCCCTCGGCCCCCGCCGCCGCCGAACGGGGCCGGAGGCGACACACGTTGGTCACGGCGCGCCCGGTCCGAGCGCCGTAGGCTCGCGCCGTTATGGAGCTGGCCGCCGCCGAGGGGCGGGTCCTCGGGTGCCTCATCGAGAAGGCGGCGATCGCGCCCGAGGCCTACCCGGTGACCCTCGACGACCTCCGGTTGTCCTGCAACCAGTCCGAGGAACGCCAGCCGATCGTGGCCTACGGCGACCGCACGGTCGAGGACACGCTGCTCGCCCTCAAGTCCAAGGGCCTGGCCCGGTTCGTCCCGCCGGCGCCCGACGAGGGGTTCCGGGCCGTCCGCTACAGCCACCGGGCCGACCAGCGGTGGCGCCTCGGGCCCGCCCACCTGGCCGTGCTGGCCGTGCTGCTGCTCGGCGGCCCGCAGGCGCTCGGCGCCATCCACGCCCGGGCGGTCAGGCTGTTCCCGTTCGCCGGGGCGGCCGACGTCGAGGCCGTCCTCGACACGCTTGCGGCACGCATCCCCCAGCCGTTCGCGGCGCGGCTCGACAGCCCGTCGGCAGGGTCCCGGTCCCGCTGGGCGCAGGTGCTGGCCGACGAGCCGGAGGGCGACGCCGCGATCCCGCAGGACGCGTTGCCGTTCGGCGACGTCACCCTGCCGGGCGGCGGTCCCGGCCGCGGTGGGCTCGTCCACGTGGGCGGTCCCACCCCCACCTACGGCGAGCTGACGGCCCGGGTCGCCGAGCTGGAGCGCCGCTTGGCCGCCGCCACTGGCCCGCCGGCCCTGGGCAGCGGCCCGGCCGCCCCACCCAGGAGCCCTGTCGCCCGCGCCTGGGACGGCGACCCCCCGCCCTCGCCGGCCGACGACCTCGACGTCGAGGCGATCATGGGCCTGGCAGACCGCCTGGCCGCCATCGAGCGCCGGGTCGCCACCGTCGAGGCCGAGCTCAACGCGCTCCGCCGCGGCGCCGAGCGCTAGCTCCCGGTCCCGCTGGCCCGAGGCCGGCGCCGCTCGTCGCCTGCGGCCCCGCCGAGCCCGTTAGTTGAGCGTGACCCGCAGCACGTAGGGGGCGGGCTCCCGCCTCTCGCCCAGCGGGCGGACCTGCGCCTCGTAGGTCGCGGTGGCCGGGACCTCGCCGCTGTTCACCGGGGCGCACGGGTCGGTGACGGTCACCGCGGTGGCCTCGCCGGCATTGGCCGTGGCCGAGTCGATGTCCATGTCACCCAGGCGCACGTCGAGGCGCATGTCCATGCTCGACGGGGCCTCGAGGGTGAGGACCAGCTCGGAGCCGCAGGCGTCGGCTCCGTCGGGCCCGGCCGCCACCGGGTAGGTGTCGATGTCGTCGACGGGGACGATCGTGGCCTCGACCGAGTCGTCCGGCAGGACCAGCACGTTGCCGTCGACCTCGTCCGGCGGCACCTCGCAGCCGTTGGCCGGGTCTTGGTCGTAGTCGGCGTGGTCGTCGACGCACACGCGGCCGTCGGTGTTCGCCTCCGGCACCTCGCGCCCGCACGGCCAGTAGGGCAGCGGCTGGCAGTTGCCGGCGGCCGTGGTCGGCTGCGGGCCAACGTCCTCGATCGGCGCGGCGCCGTCCATGGGGAGGGCCCCCTCAGCCGGCACCGTGGTCGTCACGCCGGCGCCCGGCAGGGCGCCGTCGGCCGAGTCGTCGGACCCGTCCACGAAGATCAGTGCCCCCACCACGGCGAGCACGGCGGCCACGATGGCGGCGACGATCGCCCACGACAGCCCGGACTGGGGCCGGGGCACCGACGGGAGGCCCGCCATGATGCCCTGGGGCGAGCCCACGACCTCGGCCGCCGTCGGGCGCCGCTCGGGCTTGGTGGCCAGGGCGTCGGACAGCAGGCGCCGCAGCGACATCGGCAGCGTCCGCGGGACCTTCTCGACCTTGTTGCTCGCCGCCCGGACCATGAGCAGGCCGGGGTCGCCGGCGCCGAACGGGCCCTCGCCCGTGGCGGCGAACAAGAGCGTGGCGCCCAGCGAGAACACGTCGCTCGCCGGCAGGACCTGCTCGCCCCGAGCCTGCTCGGGGGCCATGAACCCCGGCGTGCCCACGACCATGCCGGTCATCGTGAGGCCGTGGGTCTGGTCCCAGGTCTGGGCCACGCCGAAGTCGGCCAGGCAGGGCTCGCCCCGCTCGTCGAACAGGATGTTGGCCGGCTTGATGTCCCGGTGGACGATGCCCAGGGCGTGCGCCTGGGCCAGCGCCCCGAACAGGTGGCGGGCCTGCCGCTCGACCTCGTCGGCCGGGGCGGGCCCGTGCTGGGTGACCCGCTCGGCCAGGCTGCCGCCGGACAGGTACGGCATCACGAGCACGATCTCGTCGCCCTCATCGATGATGTCCACCAGCCGCACGACGTTGGGGTGGTGCAGCCGGCGGAGGACCTCCGCCTCGCGCAGCAGCCGCGCCCGCGCCCGGATGATCTCGTTGGCCGACCCGGTCAGCGTGAGGCGCTTGAGGGCGACCTTCGTGCCGTCGGGACCGCGCGCCAGGTCGACGACGCCCATGCCCCCGCGGCCCAGCCGAGCGATCGTCTCGTACGTCACCGGGCGAGAGGCTAGGGCGCCGCCGGGTGGGCGGTGATCGCATCCGGCACGCCCGGACCTCGAAAACCTCCGGTCCTCTCCGTCGACTCGCCGGGACACGCCGCGCGACCTCGTCACACCGGCATCACGGGGAGTGTCAGGGGGGCATGCACGACACGCAGACACAGCCGATGACCACGGTCCTGATCCGGGCCGAGGTCGCTCCCGAGCACGTCGCCGACGTCGAGGCGGCCGCCGCCGACGTCTTCACCGCCCTCGAGGCGGCGAAGCCGGAGGGACTGCAGTACGCCGCGATGCGCCTGGACGACGGCGTGACCTACGTCATCCTCCTCTCCACGCCGGAGGGCGGGAAGAACCCGCTGCTCTCCCTCCCCGAGTACCAGCAGTTCGTCAAGGGCCTCCGGGAGTGGCTCGCCGGCCGGTCGACGACCGAGACGCACACGCTCCTGGGCTCGTACCGGCTCTTCTGCGCGGCCCGCCCCCGGCGCCCGAATGTGTTTGACCGGCGCCGGGGGCGGCGGCGAGCCTGCCGTCGTGGGCGGGGCCTTCGTGGACGAGACGGCGGTGCGTGCGGTCGGGGACGGGCGCTACGACGGCGAGGTCGCCGAGGCGTGGTGCCTGCGGCCGCTGCCCCAGGGCGGCATCGTCACCGCGCTGGCGCTGCGGGCCATGGCCGCCGAGCTCGACGACCCCGACCAGCGCCTCCGGGCCCTGCACACGACGTTCGCCGCCCAGGTGGCGGCGGGGCCGGTCGAGGTCGACGTCGAGGTCCTGCGGCGGGGCCGGTCGATGTCCCACATGCGGGCCGAGGTGCGCAACCCGGGCGCGGCCCGCGGCCATCTCACGACCGGCATCTTCGGCCGGACGCGTGAGGGCTTCGCCTTCACCGACCTCCGGCCGCCCGCCGCCGTGCCTCGGCCCGAGGCGTGCCCGTCCTACCGCGGCCCGCTGCCACCGGAGGCCGAGGCGGCACTCGCAGCCCTGGGGCCGCCGCCCCCGCCGATGCCGTTCTGGGACACCCGGCTGGAGGGGCGCCACGCCCTCGGCCACAACTTCTGGGAGGACTACGTCCCCGAGCGGGCCGAGCGGGCCATGTGGTACCGCTTCGACGAGCCGCCATTCCAGGACGACGGCACCCTCGACCCCCTGGCCCTGGTCGTAATGGCCGATACGATGCCCGGCGCCGTGGGCGAGCGGGTCGGCCGGTCCGACCGGGCGTGGTTCGCCCCGAGCGTCGACCTCACCGTCCATCTGCTGGACGAATGCCGGTCCCCGTGGGTCCTCGCCCACAACCGCGCCCGCAACGCCGGCGACGGCTACGCGTCCGGCGACATGGCTCTGTGGGACTGCGGCCCCGACGGCACCGGAACCCCGCGCCTCGTCGCCTACGCCACCCAACTCTTCCTCTTCACCTTCCTCGACGGGCCACGCGGGTGACGGGGCGGACGTGCGCGAAACGTCACAGTCCCGACGTCGAGTGGTCGTCCCCGGGGGGTCGAACGACCGATAGGGTGTTGGCGTGACCGAGACCCGTGAGCTCGACGAGATGATCAGTGAGGCCCTTGCCGTCATCGACAAGGGCCTGGGCGACCTGCTCCACCGTGAGCTGGTGTCGTCGAACGAGGTTGCCGACCTGCTGCTCGACGTGCGCACGTTGCTGGCCACCCCGGCCGCAACCGAGCGCGACGACGTTCCGGTCCCCGGCTGACCCGACATCGCCGCCGCCCTCCGGGTGGCGGCGCCAGGGGTGATGCGCGCCCCGACCCGACCTCACGGTCTCATCGACGAGCCGGCCCCATGGGCCGGCTCTCGTCGTTCCCGCCCCCCGCGACCGGGCCCGCGCGACGCCGAGCGTGCCGGGACGGCAACGCGGGGGAACGTCGTCGGCAGGTCGCCGGCGTCAGCGCTCGAGCGACGTGTGCAGGCCGTCACAGGATCCGCTCGACCGCCTCGCCGAGCTGGCGCAGGGTGCGGACCTCGAATACGCCCCGGCAGTGGGCGGCGTAGGCGGCCTGGACCGAGTCGGTGGCATCCCATTGGGCCCGGGGTTCGGGGTTGAGCCAGTAGACGGCCCTGCTGTGGCGGGCGATCTCAGCGAGCACGGCGGCGCCGGTGGGGCGGTAGTTGTTGCGGGCGTCGCCCGTGATGATCACGGTCGAGCGGGGGCCGAGCGCCCGGCCGCAGCGGTCGCGGAAGTCGCCGAGCACGGCCCCGTAGTCGGAGTGGCCGTCGGCGCCGATCACCCGCCCCCGCTGCAGGATCTGCCACGGCTCGACCACGCCGTCGCACGCCGCCACCAGGCCGGTGATCTCGTCGACGGCGTCCACGAAGGCGAACGACCGCGTGGAGGCCAGCTCGCCCGCCAGCGCCGACAGGAGCGTCAGGGTGAAGCCGGCGAAGTCGGCAACCGAGCCGGACACGTCGCACAGCGTGAAGACCTCGGGCCGGTGCGCGTGGGGGCGGCGGTAGGCGACGTCGATGGGCACGCCGCCCGTACCCACGGACCGGCGGGCCGTGCGCTTCATGTCCACCGCGCCCGAGCGGATGCTCTGCCGGCGGCGCCCGAGCCGGGCGGCCAGGCGGCGGGCCAGTGGGCGCACGGCGGCGCGGACCTCGGCCAGTTCACTTGCCGTCGCCCGGCCCAGCTCCACGTCGAACGGGCTGGTGGCCGTTGCCACGGCGGCCGGGTCGCCGTCGAACACGAGCCGAGCACGCACCTGCTCGATGATCAGGCGGCGGAGCGCCTCGATGCGGGCCGCGACCTCGGCGCGGGACGGCTCCTCGCCGCGCTCCCGCGCCCGGCGGAGGGCGTCGTGGAGCAGGCGGGCCAGCTCGACGGCCCGTAGCACCCGGTAGACGTGGTACCGCTCGGTCCGGGTGCCCTCGTCGAAGCCGGCGTGGCGCGCCACAGCGACCTCGGCGAGGACGCGCAGCTCGGCCTCGGTGCCGGCATTGACCGCGGCCCGGACCCGCTCGCCCAGCGCTGGGGCGGCCCCGTCGGGAGGCGTCACGCTGTCCGGCGCGCCGGCCGGCGGTCCGGCCGGAGCCTCGTCGTCGCCCGCCGGATGCGCCGGGAACCAGCGGTCGAAGAGCGCGTCGAAGCGGGCCAGCTCGTGCGCGTTCTTGACGAGCGTCGCCTGGAGGGCGGTACGGAGCTCCCGGCGGTCGGCCAGCCGGACGTGGCGCAGCGCTTCGGCCGCGTCGAGCAACTCGGAGAGGGCGACCTCGGCGCCGCCCGCCCGCAGGCCGGACGCGAGCTGCTGGACCCGGGCCCACAACGCGTCGCCGGCCGCGGCCGCGCTCATCGCTTGGCGAGCGCGTCGCTGATCCGGCCGGCCGTGGCGACCAGGTCGGGAATGAGGTCGTCGTGGATCTGCTCGACGGGCGTGCGGGCCACCTGTGTGGAGATGTTCATGGCGGCGACCGCCCGCCCCGAGGCGTCGCGCAGTGGGGCGGCGACCGAGCGCAGGCCGATTTCCAGCTCCTGGTCGACGAGCGCCCAGCCCTGCGCACGGACCTGCTTCAGGACCACCCCCAGCTCTTCCGCCGAGCAGATCGTGTGCTGGGTGTGCCGCTCCAGTTCGGCCGGCAGTGCGCGGCGGAGTTCGTCGGCCTCCAGCTCGGCCAGCAACACCCGCCCCATCGACGTGCAGTAGGCGGGGAGCCGGCTACCGAGGCCCAGCGAGATCGTCATGATCCGCTTGGTGGGGACGCGGGCGACGTAGACGATGTCGGCGCCGTCGAGCACGGTCACCGACACCGACTCGTGCACCCGCTCCGACAGCGCCTCCAGGGAGGGCTGGGCGATCTGTTGGACGTTGAGCGACGACAGGTAGGCGTAGCCGATGTCGAGGACACGAGGGGTGAGTGAGAAGTTGCGCCCGTTGCTGGACACGTAGCCGAGGTCGGCCAGCGTCAGCAGCAGCCGGCGGGCGGTCGCCCGGGTGAGGCCCGTGCGGGCGGCGACCTCGCTGAGGGTGAGCTGTGGGTGCTCGGCGTCGAAGCTCTGGATGACGGCAAGCCCGCGCTCCAGTGACTGGACGAAATCGGCCGGCACGCCCCTTGACACGCCCCTCACGTTACGCGACCGTCCAATTGTTCACAATGCGTACGACTGTGCGCAATGCGAACGTCACCGGTAAGGGGGCCGCATGGCGACGTACACGACCGCGTTCGCATCGCTCGACCGCTACGACAAGGGCGGGGTCGAGGTCATCGACGACGATCCGAAGAACTACGTCTTCTCCAACATGTTCGACGTGGCCAGCGCCGCCCGGCCCTGGGAGAAGGTCGCGGTGGCCAAGAACATGGAGTACGTGCTCGAGGTCATCCGGGCGGAGGGGACCTCGGGGTGGCGGGCGGCGCCGCACGACGAGTTCGCGCTGGTGGTCGACGGCGAGGTCGTCGCCGAGCTGCTCGACCCTGCCGAGCCGCAGGTCGATCCCGACGGCCAGGGGTCGGTCGCCGTCGAGGGCCAGCCCGCCGGCAGCCCCATGGGCCGCATCACCGCCGGCCGGGGCCACATGGCGCTCCTGCCCGCCGGCCGCTGTCACCGGTTCAGCGCCGAGCGGCCGAGCGTGATCCTGCTCCAGACCATCGCCGGTCCCGACACCGTCTACCGCTGGGCCGACATCTGCCAGTCGGCGTGAGCAAGGAGGACCGACCATGACTGCCACCGAGAGCCCCGTCGAGGCCGGCGAGCGCAATGAGCACGGGTACGCCACCTTCCGGCTCGGCGGGTTCACCTTCAGCCGAGACGAGCACTTCGCCCACGTCGAATGGCCCACCGGCCGCCACCTCCTGTCCATCGAGGCCTTCCTCAAGGCGCTCATGCGCGACGTGGCGTGGAACTTCTTCTACGGGATCGTCAACTTCGACTCGGTCATCGGGACGATGAACCACTACGGGAACGTCGACCTGTTCGCCGGCCGCTACAACGACGCCTACCGCAAGGCCGAGCTCGACCACCAGGAGAACTTCGACCACGAGCAGATCATGGCCACGTTCAAGGCCATGCTCGCGGACTGGACGAACGACGGCTTCGACCCGTTCGCCGCCCCGCAGGAAACCGGGTCGCCCTTCGGTGAGAAGCGCGGCGACAACCTCGCCGCCGTCACCCGCACTCGGGTGACCGCCCAGCGGATGGTGGGCGTCCCCGGCGACGAGCCGCTGCGCAGCGACGACACCGGGCACCCGATCAACCGGATGTTCGCCGACGTCCCCCAGGACGAGCCCACGGTCGAGGCCGAGCCGGGCTACGAGGGCGAGGTGGCGGCGTTCAACCTGTTCGCCTACCTGTCCCGCAGCGACGTGACGTGGAACCCGTCCGTGGTCTCCGTGTGCAAGGACAGCCTCTACTGCCCGACCACCGAAGAGTTCATCCTCCCGATCATCCACGGCAACGACCGGGTCGAGTGGTTCGTCCAGCTCTCCGACGAGATCCACTGGGAGGTCGAGGACCGCGAGACCGGGGCGCCCCGGGCCAAGGTGGTGATGAAGGCCGGCGACGTGGCCGCCATGCCGGCCGACATCCGCCACCAGGGCTACTCGCCCAAGCGGGCGATGCTGCTCGTGTGGGAGAACGGCTCCGCCGCCCTTCCCGACCTCATCGCCGAGGGCAAGGCACCGAAGACGGCCGTCGAGTTCTGAGGTGCAAACACGGCTGTTCATCGGGGGCGAGTTCGTCGACGCGCTCGCCGGCGGCACCGTCGACGTCCGCAACCCGCACGACGGGTCGCTGCTCGCGGAGGTGGCGGAGGCCCGGGCCGCCGACGTCGACCGTGCCGTCGAGGCCGCCCAGGCCGCGCTCCCCGCCTGGGCCGCGACCCCAGCCGCCGAGCGCGGCCGGCTCCTCGGACGGCTGGCCGACGCCATCGAGGCCCACGCGGAGGAGCTGGCCCGGCTGGAGTCGACCGACACCGGCCATCCGTTGAAGGACACGACGCTCCTCGACGTCCCCCGCACTGCCGCCACCTACCGCTACTTCGGCGGGCTGGCCGACAAGTTCGAGGGATCGGTGATCCCGGTCGACGCCGGCTTCCTCAACTACGTCACACCCGAGCCCGTCGGCGTCGTCGGCCAGATCGTCCCGTGGAACTTCCCCCTCATGTTCACGAGCTGGAAGCTCGGCCCCGCGCTGGCGGCCGGCAACACCGCGGTGATGAAGCCGTCGGAGCTGGTGCCGCTGTCCAGCCTGCGGCTGTGCGAGCTGATGGTGGAGGTCGGCCTCCCCGCGGGCGTGGTGAACATGGTGCCCGGCTACGGTCACGACGCCGGCGCCCGCATCGCCGCCCACCCGGGCATCGCGAAGGTGAGCTTCACCGGCTCGACGCGCACCGGGCGGTCGATCGTCGAGGCGTCGGCCGGCAACCTCAAGCGGGTCCAGCTGGAGCTGGGGGGCAAGGGCGCCAACGTCGTGTTCGCCGACGCCGAGCTCGAGGCGGCGGTCAACGGGTCGGCGTTCGCCATCTTCCACAACCAGGGCCAGGCGTGCATCGCCGGCTCGCGCCTGGTGCTCCACGAGGCGATCGCGGACGAGTTCCTCGACGGCTTCCTGGCCCTGGCCCGCTCGCTGCGCGTGGGCGACCCGCTGGCCCTCGGCACCGAGATGGGCCCCCTGACGTCGCCCGAGCACCGCGACCGGGTGCTGGCGTACGTCAAGGTCGCGGAGGACGAGGGCGGCGAGGTCCTGACCGGCGGGCGGGCCCCCGACGATCCCGCGCTCGATCAGGGCTGCTACGTGCTGCCCACCGTCGTGCGGGCCGACCCGGCCGCCCGGGTGTGCCGGGAGGAGGTCTTCGGCCCGTTCGTCACCGTCTCGACCTTCGGCAGCGACGAGGAGGCGGTGGCGGTCGCCAACAGCACCGACTACGGGTTGGGCGCCGGGCTGTGGACCCAGGACGTGTCCCGCGCCCACAAGCTGGCCCGGGCGTTCCGCGCCGGGATGGTGTGGGTCAACTGCTACAAGCGGGTCGGCCCGGGGTCGCCGTTCGGGGGGGTGGGCCAGTCGGGCTACGGGCGCGAGATGGGCTTCGAGGCCATGCGGGGCTACACCGACCCCAAATCGGTGTGGGTCAACGTCGACGCCGACATCCCGCCCTGGTACCCGCGGGGCTGAGCCGTGGCGACGATCACCTCGCTCCACGACGCGGTGGCGACCCACGTCCACGACGGTGACGTCGTGGCGCTGGAGGGCTTCACGCACCTCATCCCGCACGCCGCCGGCCACGAGATCATCCGCCAGGGCCGCCGCGACCTGACGGTCGTGCGCATGACGCCCGACATCGTCTACGACCAGCTCATCGGCATGGGCTGTGCCCGCAAGCTCGTGTTCTCCTGGGGCGGTAACCCCGGCGTGGGCTCGCTCCACCGGTTCCGAGACGCCGTCGAGAACGGGTGGCCACACCCGCTGGAGCTGGAGGAGCACAGCCACGCGGGGATGGCCAACCGGTACGTCGCCGGGGCTTCGGGGCTGCCGTTCGCCGTGCTGCGCGGCTACGCCGGGACCGACCTGGCCGGCCACACGGCGAACGTCGCCGCCATCGCCTGCCCGTTCACCGGCGAGGAGCTCACCGCGGTGGCCGCCCTGCGGCCGGACGTCACGGTCATCCACGCCCAGCGGGCCGACCGCGCCGGGATGGTGCAGCTCTGGGGCATCACCGGCGTGCAGAAGGAGGCCGTGTTGGCGGCCGACCGGGCCATCGTCACCGTGGAGGAAGTCGTCGACCAGCTCGACGACCGGCCCGGCGCCGTCGTGCTGCCGTCGTGGGTGGTGACCGCCGTGGCGGAGGTCCCGGGCGGCGCGGCGCCCAGCTACGCGCACGGCTACTCGGAGCGCGACAACGCGGCGTATGCCGCCTGGGACGGGATCAGCCGCGACCGGGACACGTTCCGCCAGTGGATGCAGGACCACGTGGTCGGCCGCGTGCCGACCTCGGCATGACCAGGGAGACAGGGGAGAAACCATGGCCGTCGCGACGCAGACCATGACCGACGAGCAGCGCAAGAGCGTGGCGATCGAGTACCTGAAGGCGTTCGACCGGGGTGGGGTCACCTCGGACGGCGGCAGCATCCTCGACCTGTTCGCCGACGACGCCCAGGTCTACTTCCCCAAGTGGGGCGTGGCCTCGGGCAAGGAGCAGATCGGCAAGCTGTTCGGCGACGTCGGGGGGACGCTGAAGTCGATCGAGCACCACTACTCCGAATTCAACTGGGTGTTCTCGGGGTCCGACGTGCTGGTGTGCGAGGGCACGAGCCACGGCGAGCACCGCGACGGCCCGTGGCGGGCCGGCGTCCCCGACTGGGCGGCCGGGCGGTGGTGCGACGTGTTCGAGATCCGGGACTTCCTGATCCAGCGCGTCTTCATCTATCTCGACCCCGACTACGCGGGGCAGGACACAGCCCGCTACTCGTGGCTCGACCGAGAGGCCGGCGCTTGACCTCTGCGGGCTGGACCGCCGACGAGATGATGACGGTGGCTGCGGCGCGCCAGCTCGCCGACGGCGAGGTGTGCTTCGTCGGCATCGGCGTGCCCTCGCTCGCCGCCAACCTGGCCCGGCGCACCCACGCCCCCGGCCTCGTGCTCGTCTACGAGTCCGGGACGATCGGGTCGAAGCCGCAGGTCGTCCCCCTGTCGATAGGCGACGGCGAGCTCGCCGACACCGCCGACGCCGTCGTCTCCGTGCCCGAGATCTTCAACTACTGGCTGCAGCCGGGCCGGATCGAGGTCGGCTTCCTCGGCGCCGCCGAGCTCGACCGGCGGGGCGACATCAACACGACCGTCATCGGGCCCTACGGCGCGCCCCGGGTCCGCCTCCCGGGGGCCGGCGGAGCGCCAGAGATCGCCCGGTCGAGTGGGCGGGTGGTCGTCGTCGTGCGCCAGAGCCCACGCACGTTCGTCGAGCGCGTCGGGTTCCGGACCTCGCTCGGCGACCGGGTCACGACCGTCATCACCGACATCGGGGTGCTCGAGCGCGACCCCGAGCGGGCCGAACTGGTGCTGGCAGCGGTCCACCCGGGCCGCACGGTGGACGAGTCGCGGGCGGCCACGGGCTGGGACCTGGCGATGGCGGATGACGTGGCGGAGACCACTCCGCCCACGGCCGCCGAGCTGGCCGCCCTGCGGGCGCTGGAGACCGCCGGGGGTCGGGTGGCATGAACCCGTTCACCTACGACGCCATCGGTGGCCGCGTCGTGTTCGGTCCCGGCACGCTCGGGCGGCTGCCCGAGGAGCTGGACGCCCTGGGGGCATCCCGGGTGCTGCTGCTGGCGGGCGAGCGCCATGCCGAGCCCGTGCACGGCGTCCTCGGCGACCGGGTGGCCGGCCATGTCCGCGACGTGGTCCAGCACGTGCCGGTGGAGGCGGCGGCCGAGGCCCGGGCCCTGGCCGCCGAGCTGAAGCCCGACGCCCTACTCGCCGTCGGGGGCGGCTCGGCGATCGGCCTCGGCAAGGCCGTCGCCCTCGACGTCACCCTCGGCGACCCGCCCCTCGTCGCTGTCCCCACGACGTACTCCGGCTCGGAGATGACGACGATCTGGGGGCTGACCGAGGGCGGCCACAAGCGCACGGGCGCCGACCACCGGGTGAAACCCCGCGTCGTCGTCTACGACCCCGACCTCACGCTCGGCCTGCCGCCACGGGTGTCCGGCCCGTCGGGGATGAACGCCCTGGCCCACTGCGTCGAGGCGCTGTACGGCCCGCGGGCCAACCCCGTGACCACGCTCCTGGCGCTGGAGGGGATGCGCGCCCTCCATCGGAGCATCCCGGCCGTCTGCGCCAGGCCGGGCGACCTCGCCGCCCGGACGGAGGCGCTATACGGCGCCTACCTCGCCGGGACGGCGCTGGCCTCCGCGGGGACGGCGCTGCACCACAAGGCCTGCCACGTGCTCGGCGGGACGTTCGGCCTCGACCACGGCGACACGAACGCGGTCGTGCTCGGCCACGCCCTGGCGTACAACGCGCCGGCCATCCCAGAGGCCCTGGCGCGGATCGAGGAGGCGCTCGGCACGGCCGCGGGCGACGCGCCCGGCGCCCTGTTCGACCTCGCCGTGGCCGTCGGGGCGCCGGCCGGCCTGGCCGCCGCCGGAATGCCCGCCGCCGGCCTCGACGAGGCGACCCGGCGGATCGTGGCCGAGGCCGCCGGCAACGTGCGCCCGCCGGAGCCGGAGGGCATCCGCCGGATGCTCGACGACGCCTTCGCGGGACGGCGCCCGGGGCCCGTCCCGGCCCATCGCTAGCAACGGACATCCAGGGGGGACCATGAACGGACAGCAGCGGAGGAGGGTCGGGCTGTCGCGCCGCGGCTTCCTACAGGGGGCGGCCGCAGCCGGCGTCGGGGGCGGCCTGCTCGCCGCCTGCGGCGGTGACGACGACGACAGCGCCGGCGGCGGCGGGGGCGGCAACGGCGAGATCCCCGAGGCCCGCATCGGCTATGTGACGCCGCGGACCGGCCCGCTGGCGCCCTTCGGCGAGGCCGACGCCTTCGTGCTCGCGGCCATGGCCGAGCGCTACGGCGACTCGATCGAGATCGTCGACCGCGACAGCGAGTCGGATGCGGGCCGCGCCGGCGAGGTGGCCCAGGAGCTCATCAGCGACGGGATCGACCTCATGCTCGTGTCGTCGACGCCCGACACGACGGTCCCGGTGGCGAGCGCCTGCGACCTCGGCGAGGTGCCGTGCATCTCCACCGTGGCGCCGTGGCAGCCGCACTACCTCGGGACCGGGGGCGCCCTCGGCCCCGACGTCGAGGAGCCCGAGCAGGCATCGGCCTACAACTGGCACTTCTTCTGGGGGCTCGAGGACGTCATCGAGAACTTCATCGCCCTCTGGGAGCAGGCCGGGGTGGCCAAGGTGGTGGGCGGGCTGTGGCCCAACGACCCCGACGGCAACGCCTGGAGCGACGAGAACGTCGGCTTCCCGCCGGCACTGGAGGCCGCGGGCTTCACCGTGGTCGACCCCGGGCGGTTCCCGCTCGACACGCAGGACTTCACCTCGCAGATCGACCAGTTCCGGGCGGCCGGCGTCGAGATCGTGTCGGGCGTCGTGCCCCCGCCCACGTTCGCCAACTTCCAGAGCCAGGCGCTGCAGCAGGGCTTCTCGCCGCCGGTCGTCACGGTCGCCAAGGCGCTGCTCTTCCCGAGTGCCGTCGAGTCGTTCCCCGAGGGCGAAGGGCTGAGCACCGAGATCTGGTGGACCGAGCGCCACCCGTTCACGTCGTCGCTCACCGGCCAGACGGCGGCCGAACTCGCCACGGCGTTCGCCGAGGACAGCGGCGCCCAGCCCACGCAGCCGCTCGGGTTCGCTCACGCCCTGTTCGAGATCGCCATCGACGCCCTCAAGCGGGCCGGATCGGCCGACGTCGACGCGGTCAGCGAGGCGCTGGGCGCCACCAACCTGGCGACGGTCGTGGGGCCGATCGACTTCTCCTCGGGGCCGGTGCCCCACTACTCGAAGACCCCGCTCGTGGCCGGCCAGTGGGTCGCCGGCCAGGAGTACCCCCTGGAGCTGGGGATCAACGTGAACGAGCAGCTGCCCGACCTGCCGGTCGACGGGCCGATCCAGCCGATGGCATGACGGCACCGCTCCTCGACGTCCGAGGCGTGTCCAAGTCCTACGGGGTCCCCGTCATCGACGACCTGTCACTGGCGGTGGGCGAGGGCGACGCGGTGGGCATCGTCGGGCCGAACGGGGCGGGGAAGACGACGCTGCTCGCCCTCATCGCCGGCGACGAGCACCCCGACGCCGGCACGATCCTCTTCGACGGCGTCGACGTGACCCGGCAGCGGGCCGACCGGCGGTGCCGCGCCGGACTGGCCCGCACGTCGCAGGTCCCCCGGCCGTTCGAGGGGCTGACCGTGTTCGAGAACGTGCTGGTGGCGGCCGTGTTCGGCTCCGGGCCGCCCGTCCGGGAGAAGGAGGCGGTACCGGCGGCCGTCGCCGCCCTCGAACGCACGCACATGCTCGACCGGGCCAACGAGAGGGCCGGGCCGCTCGGCCTGCTGTCCCGCAAGCGCCTGGAGCTCGCCCGGGCCTTGGCGACTCAGCCGCGGGTGCTGCTGCTCGACGAGATCGCCGGTGGCCTCACCGAGGGGGAGGTGCTCGAGCTGATCGACGACGTCAAGGCCATCCGCACGGAAGGCACGACGATCGTGTGGATCGAGCATGTCGTGCACGCCCTGCTCGCCGTGGTCGACCGGATGGTGGCGATGAGCTTCGGCCGCACGATCGCCGAGGGGGAGCCGGACGAGGTCATGGGCAGCCCGGAGGTCCAGGAGGTCTACATGGGGGTGGCGCCGGAGTGACCGACCCGCTGCTCGAGGTGGACGGCCTGTCGGCCGGCTACGGCGCCTTCCAGGCGCTGTTCGGCGTCGACCTGACCGTCGCCGAGGGCGAGACCGTGGCCGTGATCGGGGCCAACGGGGCGGGCAAGACGACGTTGCTGCGGACGCTCGCCGGGCTCGTGCCCGCCACCGGGGGCTCGGTGCACTTCGCAGGCCGCGACCTGCTCGGCATCCCCGCCCACCGGCGCGTCGCCGCCGGCATCGCCCTCGTGCCGGAGGGCCGACGCCTGTTCCCCAGCCTGACGGTCGAGGAGAACCTGCGCGTCGGCGGTCACGGCGGCCGGCCCGGGCCGTGGGACGTCGGGCGCGTGCTGGGCGTCCTCCCGGTGATCGAGCCGCTGCTCCCGCGGCCGGCGGGTGTGCTGTCCGGCGGCGAGAGCCAGGCGGTCGCCATCGGGAGGGCACTCATGAGCAACCCGCGGCTGATGCTCCTCGACGAGGCCTCGCTCGGGCTGGCGCCGGTCGTCGTGCGGGGCCTGTACGAGGCGCTGCCGGACATCATCGGCAGCGGGACCACCGTCCTGATCGTCGAGCAGGACATCAGCCAGGCGCTGGCGGTGGCCGACCGGGTCGTGTGCCTCCTCGAGGGCCGGGTGTCGCTCGCCGGGACGCCCCGCACCGTGGCCCGGGACGACATCACCGCGGCCTACTTCGGGCGGGTACGGGCATGAGCTGGGTCAACGCGGCCGTGCAGGGCGTGCTGCTCGGCGGGCTGTTCGCCCTGTTCGCCACGGGGCTGTCACTGGCGTTCGGCGTCATGCGGTTCGTCAACCTGGCCCACGGGGACCTCGCCATCCTCGCCGCCTACCTGGCGGTGTCGACCACCGCCACCCTCGACGTCGACCCGTTCGTCTCGCTGCTCGTCGTCGTGCCGGTCATGGCGGTGGCGGGCTACCTCGCCCAGCGCTTCGTGTTCGACCGGACCATCGGGCCCGACCCGTTGCCCGCCATCCTCGTGACGTTCGGGCTCGGCGTGGTCATCCAGAACCTTCTGCTGGAGCACTACAGCGCCGACTCCCGGGGGCTGGACGCCGGCGCGATCGAGACGCGGAGCATCCGGCTGACGGACGACGTCGCCGTCGGCTGGTTCCCCCTGCTGACGCTGGTCTGTGCGGTGGTGGTGCTGGTGGCGCTGCAGCTCGTGCTGTCGCGGACGCGCGCCGGGCGGGCGTTCCGGGCCACGTCCGACGACCCGGACACCGCCCAGCTCATGGGCATCGACGACCGCAGCGTCCACGCCCGGGTGATGGCGATCGCCTTCGCCACCGTGGCGCTGGCCGGCGTGTTCCTCGGGATCCGCCAGACCTTCGGGCCCGCCGAGGGGCCGACCGTGCTGCTGGTCGGCTTCGAGGCGGTGGTCATCGGCGGGCTGGGATCGCTGTGGGGCACCCTGGTCGGCGGCATCGTGCTGGGGGTGGCGCAGGCGGTGGGCAACCAGGTCGACGTCCGCTACGACCTGCTGTCGGGGGTGCTGTTCGGCCACCTGCTGTTCCTGGCGGTGCTGGCGTTCCGGCCGCAGGGCCTGTTCGGGCGGAAGGGGCGGGCGTGAGCGCGGGGGCCCATCGCATCAGCCGCTCGACGCCCTCCTCCACGGCCGGGCTGGCCGTCTTCGGCGGGCTGACCGTCGCGCTGGCCACGCTGCCGACGTGGGACCCGGAGCGCACGCTGCAGTCGCCGCTCGTCCTCGTTCTCATCTACCTGTCGCTGGCGCAGATGTGGAACCTGCTGGCGGGGTTCGCGGGCCTCGTCTCGATCGGCCAGCAGATGTTCGTGGGCGTCGGCGTCTACGCGCTGCTGACGCTGGCCGAGGACCGCGGCATCGACCCCTACCTGTCGGTCGGCCTGGCGGGACTGGTGGCGGCCGTGCTGTCCGTCCCGGTGGCGCTGTTCGCGTTCCGGCTCAAGGGCGGCTATTTCGCCATCGGCACCTGGGTGATCGCGGAGGTGGTGCGCCTGCTGGTGATCGAGAGCGACTCGCTGGCGGGCGGCGATGTGCGCAGCCTCACCCGCACGTCGCTCGGCGGGTACTCACGCGACGCCCGTGACGACATCACCTACTGGCTGGCGCTGGGGCTGGCGGTCGGCGCCACGGCCATCGTCGTGCTCGTGCTCCGGTCGCGCCTCGGCCTCGGGCTGCGCGCGGTGCGGGACAGCGAGGACGGCGCCCGCGGCCTGGGCGTCGACGTGACGCGCACACGCCTGGTCGTGTGGGTGCTCGCCTCCTTCTGGACCGGGGCCACCGGCGCGGTGATCCTGCTCCACAGCCCCTCGGCGCGGGCCGACTCGGCGTTCAGCGTGCTGCGCTGGACGGCGCTGGTGATCTTCATCGCCGTGATCGGCGGCGTCGGTAGCTCCGTCGGTCCGATCCTCGGCGTGCTCGTCTACTGGTTCATCGACGAGCAGCTCGCCGAGGCGGACACGTGGCGGTTCATCATCCTCGGCACGGTGGCGGCGGCCATGGCGGTGGTTGCGCCGAAAGGCCTCTACGGGCTGCTCCAGCAGTGGCGGCCGGTGCAGTTCTTCCCCGTGCGCCGGCGGCTGGTGGCCCGGGACGCCCCGATGGAGGAGCCGGCGTGACCCCGCCGGCTGCCGCTCCCGTGTACGTCGTCGACGCCGTGCGCACGCCGGTGGGCCGGATCGGCGGGGGCCTGGCCGGCATCCGGCCCGACGACCTCGGCGCCGCCGCCGTGCGGGGCCTGCTCGACCGTGTGCCCGGGCTGGATCCGGCTCGGATCGACGACGTCCACTTCGGCAACGGCAACGGCGCCGGGGAGGAGAACCGCAACGTCGCCCGGATGGTCGCCCTGCTGGCCGGCCTGCCGACCAGCGTGCCAGGCGTGACCGAGAACCGCCTGTGCGGGTCGGGCCTGGAGGCGGTGGCGGCCGCCAGCCGCGAGATCGCCACCGGTGACGCCGATGTGTGCCTGGCCGGCGGTGTCGAGTCGATGAGCCGGGCCCCGTGGGTGGTCGCCAAGCCCGACCGCCCCTACGACCGCGGCGACCGGACGATGCATTCGACCACGCTGGGCTGGCGCCTCGTGAACCCCCGCATGCCCGAACACTGGACGGTGCCGCTGGGCCAGGGGGCCGAGATCCTGGCCGAGCGCTACGAGGTCCGCCGTGCCGTCCAGGACGCCTTCGCGTTGCGCAGCCACCAGCGGGCCGCCGCGGCGTGGCGGGCAGGGCGCTTCGCCGGCGAGGTCGTACCCGTCCCCGGGGCGGAGCTCGATCGGGACGAGTCCGTGCGGGGCGACACGAGCCTCGACGCCCTGGCCCGGCTGCGGCCGGCGTTCCGGGGCGCTGGGACCGTGACGGCCGGCAACTCCTCCCCGATGAACGACGGGGCCGCGGTGGTGCTGCTGGCGGGCGAGCGGGCGGTGTCCGGCATCGGAGCGGAGCCGCTCGCCCGCGTCGCCGCGCGGGCGGTGTCGGCGGTCGACCCGCACCTCTACGGCATCGGGCCGGTGGAGGCCGCCGAGGTGGCGCTGAAGCGAGCCGGGATCGGCTGGGGCGACCTCGGCGCGATCGAGCTCAACGAGGCCTTCGCCGCCCAGGCGCTGGCGTGCCTGGCCTGCTGGCCCGAGCTGGACCGTTCGATCGTCAACCCCAACGGTGGGGCGATCGCGCTCGGCCACCCGATCGGCGCGTCGGGTGCCCGCATCCTGACCACGCTCGTGCACGAGCTGCGGCGCCGGCGCGGCCGGTGGGGCTTGGCGACGATGTGCATCGGCGTCGGCCAGGGGATCGCGGTCGTGGTCGAGGCGTGCTGACGACACGGCCCCGGAGGAGGGAGTCGGGATGAGCAGGTTCACACCGGAGAAGCACCTGGCGCAGGTGCAGGCCAGCATGGACGCCGCGGGCCCGCGCACGGCGGAGGTCCTGCGGGCGGCCGTCAAGCACCTGCATGCCTTCGTGGAGGAGGTGAACCTCACACGGGACGAGTGGTTCGCCGGCATCGAGTTCCTCACACGCGTCGGCCAGACATGCGACGCCACGCGCCAGGAGTTCATCCTCCTCAGCGACGTGCTCGGGGTCTCGATGCTCGTCGAGATGCTCAACACGCCGGGCGACGGTGCCGAGGCCACCGAGCCGACGGTGTTCGGGCCCTTCCATGTCGACGGCGCCCCGGCCCGCCCGCTCGGCGCCTCGATCGTCGACGCCGACGTGGGCGGCGAGCCCCTCACCGTGCGCGGGACCGTCCGGGACACCGCGGGCACCCCCATCGCCGGGGCCAGCCTCGACGTGTGGCAGACCGCGCCCAACGGCCTCTACGACGTGCAGGACGAAAGTCAGCCGCCGATGAACCTCCGCGGCGTGTTCACGACCGGAGACGACGGCGGCTACTCGTTCGAGACCGTCCGGCCGGCGGCCTACCCGATCCCCGGCGACGGCCCGGTCGGCGACCTTCTCCAGGCCGCCGGGCGCCACAACTGGCGGCCGGGGCACATCCACCTCGCCGTGTCGGCGCCCGGCCACGCCCCGGTGATCACCCACATCTTCGACCGGGCCAGCGACTACCTCGATTCCGACGCGGTGTTCGGCGTTCGCCCGTCGCTCGTCGTGGACATGGACGGCGGCGAGGCCCGGTTCGACCCCGTACTCCTACCGGTAGCCGTTTAGCGCTATCGATTGCCCGGCCGGGGCGCGACCGCCAGCGGGCCGAGGAGGGAGCGGGTCACGACCTGCGGGTCCCGCTCCTCGAGGCGCCGAGCCAGCCACACGGGGACAGCCACCACCAGGGCCGGCCGGGTGATCAGGTACGCCAGCACCGACACCAGGCGGTCGAGTTCGGCCACATAGGCCCGCCGGCCGTCGTCGTCGAGGGCATGGAGGCGCTCTGCAGCATCCCACGCCTGGGCACGGGCGACGCGCAGCGAGAAGTTGAACAGGCGGCCGCCGCCACAGGCCGCGACTTCCCCGGACCACCGGGATACGCGGTCCAGGTCGTCGATGACCGTGTCGAACGCGCTGGCCAACACGTGGTTGATGCTGTCGAAGTCTCTGCGTACGGCGTCGAGGCCGCCGACGTCGGGCGCGACGTCCACGACCGCCTGGGCCAGGTCGTGGTTCACGTGGGCGTTGAAGGCGAGGAGCAGGTGCTGAACGATGATGAGGTTCGGGTCACCGGCGACCTCCCACGTCGCCTGCCAGCACCGGGGCGGAGAGACCTCGCCGGAGCGGGCCCGCAGGTAGTAGCCGGCGAAAGTGACCGCCAGCCGTTCCATGCGCTCGACGTCCTCGAACTTCCGGGTTCGCATGCCCTCGGCGACGTCGGCCGTCACCCGTGCGTAGAGGGCGGGGAAGTACCCGGCGGCGTCGCCGGCCGTGAGGGCGGCGTCGGTGAGCTCCGCCAGCGTCCGCTCGATCATCGTCGTCCACCTTCCACGTTCGGGCCCGCGCGTACTACCGATCCCGCTGGTGCAGGCGGTGATACATCCACGGCGGTCCGAACTCCGGTGGTACCGAGGAGTCGGGGGAAGGGCCGGCGGGGACGTGCTGCCACGCCGGCGGCGACGGCCGGCGTCAGCGCTTGAGCGACGTGTGCTTGAACTCGTTGAGCCCGGGGAACCCCGTGAGCAGGTCGACGACCCGCTCGATGGTGCGGGTGGCGAGCTCGCCGTCGCCCTTCGGCCGTTCCATCAGGCGGACGAACACGGCGGCGTCGTCGACCACGAACGTCGGCACGCCCCACACCTCGGACTCCTCGGCGGCGGCCGTGTGCTCGTTGCGGACCCGCTCGAGGGCGCCGCCGTCGGCGATCTCGGCGAACACGGCGTCGGCGTCGATCCCGTTCGCCTCGAGCACCCGGCGGATCTCGGCCTCGTCAGACAGGTGCTTGCCCTCGTCGTGGCGGAGGGCGAAGAGCCCGAGGTGGACGTCGAGGAACTGGTCGGGGAACCGGTCGCGTACCACGACCCCGGCCTGGAGGGCGACGAGGCCGCTGTCGTCCTGCGGGCGCTGCCAGATGTCGGGCTCACCCTCGGCGACGTGCACCTGGCCCAGCGAGAAGGGGACGAACCGTACGTTCCAGCCGGCCCCGGCCTCGAGGCCCGCCACCACGTGCTCGTGGGCGTTGCGGGCGAAGGGGCAGCGGTAGTCCCAGGTAACGGCGAAGTCAGTCATCGGTGGGTGCAACGCCTCGATCGGCTGGCCATTCCTGCCCCGGGCAGGACATCGGCACGGACGGTGCGGGTCAGCGCTCGCCGGGGAGGGCGGGGAAGCGCCACAGGCGCTGGGCCGCCTTGGCCATCGCCACCCCCAGGACCGCTCCGGCCACGACGTCGGAGGCGTGGTGGACGCCGACGTACACGCGGCTGGCCGCCACGATCGCCCCGGCGCCGTAATAGAGCGGCCAGGCGTTGTCGCGCTCGGACAGCAGCCCGGCGGCCACCGCCGCCGACGAGGCGTGGCCCGACGGGAAGCTCGACGTCTTGGGCACCCGCAGGCGGAGGGGCCGCTCGTGCTCCCACACCGGGCGGTGGCGGCGGAACACGTTCTTCACCGGGCCGTTGACCACGACCGCCTCGAGGCCGAGGACGGTCGCGACCCGCACCGCGTGCGACAGCCGCCGGTCGGGCGCCACGGCCCGGGTCGTGTTGAACAGGTGCCAGATCAAGCTGAAGTTGCCCAGCTCCGAGGCGGTGTACATCACCCGGTCGAGCGTGGGGTTGCCCCGGACGCGGTCGACCCGGCGGTCGACGGCGGCGTCGAACACGGCCACCGCACGGGCGAGGCCCTTCGGGCCGCCGAGCCGCGGGACCGCCTCGCCGGGCCGGATGTCGGGCGAGCGGCGGGCGAGGAGGCTCATGGTGCCGCCGGGGCGGCGAGGGCGAGGGAGGGCTCGCCCACCGTGGCGACGACGACCCGTGACCCATCGGCGGGGACGGCGCCGTCGGCGGGGCCGAGCCCATCGCCGGGACGGACACCGTCGGCGGGACCGAGCCCATCGCCGGCACCGTCGTCGACCGCCTCGTCGGGGAGTGGGAGGCGGTTGTCGGTCGGGGCCGTGGCGGGGTCGCCGCCGAACGACGGGCACCAGGCTTGGAAGGCGCACCAGTCGCAGAGCTTGGAGGGGTTGGGCCGGAAGTCTTCGCGGTCGCAGGCCCGCTCGACCGCCTGCCACACCGCACCCAGCGTGCGGCGCGTGCCGCGGGTCGAGCGGTCGGACGGCTCGGTGAGCAGCGCCAGCGGCGACCTCAGGTAGAGCAGCTGGACCTTGGCGGGGCGCCGGCCCAGCAGCTGCTCGCACAGCAGCGAGTAGATGTGCACGCCCGACAGGCGCTTGCGCTCGTGGCGCTCGGACGGCGCCGCACCGGTCTTGTAGTCGGTCACCACCAGCTCGCCGTCGGCGTCGAGTTCGAGCCGGTCGATGATGCCCCGCAGGCGGACGCCGTCGACGTCGACCGCCATGCGCAGCTCGAGCCCGATGGCCCGGACCGTCGTCGGGTCCTCGAGCTGGAAGTAGTTGCGGACCAGCGTGGACGCATCGGCCACGAACTCGGCCTCGGCCTCGCCGTCGAGCCCCAGCTCGGCGTACTCGGGGTCGTCGCGGAGGGCGACCGCAGCCTCGTCGAGGCACCGGAGGGCGGCCTCGGGCGTGCGGTCGGGGCCCGGCAGCAGGTGGAGGCGCTCGAGGGCGGCGTGGACCAGGGTGCCCTTCACGGCCGCGGGCGACGGTGGCTCGGGCAGGCGGTCGATCACCGAGAAGCGGAAGGCGAGCGCACAGTCGGTGAAGGACGACACCTTCGACGGGCTGAGGCTCCGCGGCACCGGGAACGCCATGGAGGCAGGGTATTCGCGGGGTGTGACACCGGCCGCGGACCCCCGTGTCACCCCAGGCCCAGGGCGGTGCGGATGGCGGCGGCGATGGCCGGCGGGTCCTCCATCGGGCCGAAGTGGGTCAGGGCGTCGTGGCGTTCGAGACGGGCATGGGGCAGCGCGCGCACCACCAGGGACGCCATCTGCGCCGGTGGGGCGCCGTCGCCGCCGGCGGCCACGACGACCTCGGCCTCGACCCCTCCCAGCCCCTCGAACGCCCCGGCGCCGCCGCCGGCCTCGAAGGTGGCCGCCTCGACGGCCGGGAGGCACTTGAGCTCGACGGCCTGGTCGTCGGGCACGTCCCGGAAGCCGTGGTCGACGTAGGTTCGCAGGACCGCCGGGTCGAGCCCGGACAGCGGGGGCTTCGCGACGTAGTTGGCGTAGGCCGTGTCCCGCGAG
>DATFOS010000179.1:0-21606 GCA_035265325.1 Acidimicrobiales bacterium | reverse complement strand
GGATCGCCACAGTCGAGCTGGATGCCCCGGTGTCGTCCGGCGTCGACGAGCTGCGCTGGACCGGCCCGCCGGACGAGGCCGCGTTCGCCGCCCTGTGCGAGCGGCTCGGGGCCTCCCGCCTGGTCGAGCGGGCCGCCAAGCTGGCGGCCGACCGGGCATGACGGCGACGGAGGAGCCGGCGCCCACCGCGCCGGCGCCCACCGAGTCGGCCTCCGCCGGGCCGACCGGGGACCCGGCGCCCGCCGGGCCGCTGGCCGGGATGCGGGTGCTCGAGCTGGCCACGGTCGTGGCCGGGCCCGGGGCGACGCGCTACCTGGCGGACTTCGGTGCCGACGTGCTCAAGATCGAACGGCCCGGCTCGGCCGACTCGACCCGCACGATGGGCCTGCCCGTCGACGAGGCCGGCACGGCCGCCTACTGGACCGTCCTCGGCCGCAACAAGCGCTGCGCCACGCTCGACCTCAAGTCCGACGAGGGGCGGGAGACGCTCCTCGGCCTGGTGGACGGCGCCCACGTGCTGGTCGAGAACTTCCGCCCGGGCACGCTGGAGCGGCTCGGGCTCGGGCCCGACGTCCTCCTGGCCCGGAACCCCCGCCTGGTCGTCTGTCGGGTCACCGGGTTCGGGCAGGACGGGCCGTACGCCAACCGGCCCGGGTTCGCGACGCTGGCCGAGGCGATGTCCGGCTTCGCCGCCATCAACGGCGAGCCCGAGGGCGGGCCGCTGCTCCCGCCGATCGCCCTGACCGACGAGGTCACGGCCATGGCTGCCGCCTTCTCGATCATGGTCGCCCTGCACTCCGGGGTCGGCCAGGTGGTGGACGTCAACCTGCTGGACGCCCTCCTGCAGTGCATGGGGCCGCTGCCGGCGGCCTACGGGGCGACCGGGTTCCTCCAGCCCCGCATGGGCTCGTCGCTGCCGTACTCGGTCCCCCGCGGCACCTGGCGGTGCGCCGACGCGCAGTGGGTGGCGATCTCGGCCTCGGCCGACTCGGTGGGCCGGCGGGTCATGGCCCTGCTCGGCCTCGGCGACCGGGAAGACCTGATGTCGTTCGGCGGCCGCATCGCCGCCCGCGACGAGATCGACGCCCACATGACCGACTTCTGCGCCGCCCGGACAGCGGAGCAGGTCCTCGCCGCGTTCGAGGCCGCCCACGCCGCCTGCGCCCGCATCTACGACATGGCGGACGTCTTCGCCGATCCCCACGTCCGAGAGCGGGGCTCGGTGACCGAGGTCGACGGCGTGCCCATGCAGGGGCTGCTGTCCCGCCTGTCGGCGACCCCGGGGAGCATCCGCCACGGCGCCCGGGCCGTCGGCGCCGACGACCCGCCCCGCTGGCTCGACGCCTGAGCGGGCGCCCGTGGCCCGGGCCGACGCTCCGGGCCGACGCGCCGGCCGCCCGGCGTTCATCCCCGGGCGGGACACGGGTCACGCGGCCGCAATGGTGACCGCCTAGCGTGCCGGATGCGCGGGGCGAGCCCGCGTCGCCGCCGGGAGGGATTCATGCGCCTGCGCTCCGTCGCCGTCACGCTCGCTACCGGGTTGGCCGCCCTCGCGTCCACGGCCCTGCCCGCCGGCGCGGCGCCACGTGCCCCGGGTGCGGCCGACGCTCCGGCCCAGGCCGCCGCCACCGAGCTGTTCGTCTCCGAGTACATCGAGGGCTCGGGATTCAACAAGGCGGTCGAGATCGCCAACGTCACCGGTGCGCCGGTGGACCTCGCCGCCGGCGGCTACACGCTCGAGCTGTACTCCAACGGCAGCGCCGCGGTGAGCCAGCAGGTGGCGCTGACCGGCACCGTCGCGGACGGCGACGTGTTCGTCGTCTCCCGCGCCGACGCCGACCCGGCCGTCGTGGCCCAGGCCGACCAGCTCACCGCGGCCGTCGCGAACTGGAACGGCGACGACGCCGTGGTCCTGCGCAAGGCCGGCGCGATCGTCGACGTGATCGGCCAGGTCGGGTTGGACCCGGGCGCCGAGTGGGGCACGGGCGACACGTCCACCGCCGACGCCACGCTGCGCCGCAAGCCCACCGTCACGGCCGGCGACACGAACCCGTCCGACGCCTTCGACCCCGCCGCCGAGTGGGACGGCTTCCCGATCAACACCCTCGACGGCCTGGGCAGCCACACGGTCGGGGGCGGCGGCAACCAGCCGGTCGCCATCACCTGCGGCGGAACGCTCGCCTCCGTCGCCGGCACGGCCGCCAGCCGCACGGTCACCGCCACCGACCCCGACGGCACCGTCACGGACATCGCCGTCACCGGCGTGTCCCCGGCGCCGGCGGCCGGGTCGATCACCCGGACCGCCCTCACGCCGGCCGCCGCCCCCGGCGGGACGGCCGAGGCCACGGTCACCGTCACCGCCGAGGTCCCCGCCGGCTCGTACGCGGTCACGCTGGTCGCCACGAACGACGACGGCACCGCCCAGACCGCGACCTGCACCCTCTCGGTCGCCGTGCAGCGCGTCCGGCCGATCGGCGAGGTCCAGGGGCCGGTCACCGACACGACCGCAGGCGCCACGTTCGACTCCCCGCTGGTGGGCCAGCAGGTCGTCGTGTCCGGCGTGGTGACGCAGAAGACGCTGGCCCGCAGCTCGTCGGGCAGCCTCCAGAACGGCTTCTTCCTCCAGGACACGCCCGCCACGGCCGACGGCGACCCGCTCACGTCGGACGGCATCTTCGTGTTCCTCGGCGGCTTCACCACGCTGCTGCGGGCGGACGGCGGCCCCGCCTACCGCCCGTCGGTGGGCGACACGCTCACCCTGCGCGCCACGGTCACCGAGTTCTTCCACCTCACCCAGCTCACGAGCGTCCGCCTGATCGCGGTCGGCGCCACCGGGCTCGACCCCGACACCGACGTCGAGGTCACCGAGGCCGCCCCGCCGGCCGACATCGACGACGCCGCCCGCTACTGGGAGCGCCACGAGGGCATGCGGATCCGGGTTCCTGCGGCCAGCCGGGTCTCGACCGGCCGCGACGTGTTCGCCGGGACGGCCGACGCCGAGGTCTGGGTCATCCGCCCGGACGACCCCCGGAACACGCGCAGCGATCCGTTCGCCCGTCGGGTGTTCCGCGACCCACACCCGCTCGACGACGTGCCCGACCAGCTGTTCGACAACGGGAACGGCTCGCGGATCATGCTCGCCAGCCTCGGCATCAAGGCGGCGGCGAACGACAGCTTCGCCATGCTCGACCCCGCCCGGACGTTCGACACGCTGACCGACGACGCCGTCGGCGGCCTCTACTTCTCGTTCGAGAAGTACGGGGTACAGGTCGAGTCCGCCGCCTTCACGCCGGGTACCGACCCGGCGACGAACGCCCCGCCCCAGGCCGCCGCCCGCGACCGCGAGGTGGCCCTGTCCCCCTACAACCTCGAGAACCTGTACGACTTCCGGGACGACCCGACCGACGGGTGTGACTTCGTCGGCAACGGCGGCTGCCCGGGCGTCAACCCGCCGTTCGACTACGTGCCCGGCAGCGCCGCCGAGTACGAGGCCCGGCTCGGCGAGATGGCCGACCAGATCACCGACGACCTGCACTCCCCCGACATCCTGCTGGTGCAGGAGGCCGAAGACCAGGACATCTGCTCGGTGGCCGGCGGCGCCCTGGCCTGCGGCGGTGCCGAGGCCGGCGACGGCAAGCCCGACACGCTGCAGGAGCTCGCCCTCGCCATCGAGGCGGCCGGCGGCGGTGCCTACGACGCCGCCCTCGACCGAGACGGCGCCGACGACCGCGGCATCGTGGCCGGCTTCCTGTACCGCACCGACCGGGTGTCCCTCGCCCCCGCCACCGCCGACGACCCCGTGCTCGGGGCCACCCCGGCGGTCGTCTACCGGGCGCCGGGGCTCCCGCAGAACGCCGACGTCGCCAACCCCAAGGCGCTGAACGCCGAATTGCCGCCCGACGTCGACACCTCGACCGGGACCGACGGCGACGCCGTCTACACCCGGGCGCCCCAGGTGGCCCGGTTCCGGGTCGCCGCCGCCCCGCGCAGCAGCGACACGTACGACCTGTGGGCGGTCAGCAACCACTTCTCGTCCGGCCCGGACGGGCGGGTGGGCCAGCGCACCGAGCAGGCCGCCTACCTCGCCGCCATCGCCAACGCGATCGAGGCGGGCCATCCCGGCGCCCGGGTGGCGGTCGGCGGCGACCTCAACGTGTTCCCGCGGCCCGACGACCCGTTCGCCCCGGGCGACCCGCTGTTCCCCTCCGACCAGCTGGGCCCGCTGTACGAGGCCGGACTGGCCAACCTCTGGGACGACCTGGTCGCCGAGGTGCCGTCGTCCGCCTACTCGTACACGTTCGAGGGCCAGGCCCAGACGTTGGACCAGGTGTTCGTGAACGGACCGCTCCACGACGACCTGGTCCAGGTGCGGGCGGCCCACGTGAACGCCGACTGGCCGGCGGACTTCCCCGGCGACGGCCCTCGGGGCCTGTCGGACCACGACCCGCAGGTGGCCCGCTTCGCCACCCGGCCCGGCGTGTCCGTCGACGACGTCACGGTGGTGGAGGGCGACCGGGGCACCACGCCGGCCACCTTCACCGTGTCCCTGACCCGGGCGCGGACGGTGGCCACCTCGGTGTGCCTGGTGCCGTTCGGCCAGACCGCCACGGTCGGCCGCGACCTCGAGTTCGCGGTGCCCTGCGGGACGATCCCGGCGGGCGAGACCAGTGTGGCGCTGGCGATCGCGGTCCGGGGCGACCACCAGCGTGAGCCGGACGAGACGTTCGGCGTCGTCGCCGTCCCGTCCGGCGGCACCCGCGCCATCGACCTCACGGGCACCGGCACGATCGTCGACGACGACTGACCCGACCGGTCGCGCCCGTAGCCGCCCGGCCCGCATCCGCCCCGCCGCGGGCGCGACCTACCGTCCATCAGGCGCAAGCCCACCGATGCCCCGGCCGAGGCCGCCCCCACCGTGAGCGCGTGAGCGCTCAGCCCATGCGGGGGTCGGTCCAGGCCCGGCCGTCGGCGGCCGGGTCCACGACCACGCCCTCCGGCACGCCGAGAGTGCGCCGGATCGTCACGAACAGCTCGTCGGCCAGGCTGTCGACCGGGACCGCCCCCGGCCCGGCTATCGCCTGGTAGCTGAGCCCGCGGACCACGGCCATCCACAGCGCCGCCTGCTCGTCCGGGCGGACGCACGGCTCGATCTCGCCGTCCTCGATGCCCTCGCGGATCCACCCGGCGATGATGCGGCGGACCCGGGCGTGGTACCGGTCGACCGCCGCCCGGAGGTCGGGTTCGTCCCGCAGGACCTCGCCGAGCACGATGTTGAGCGCCCGGGCCTCGGGCCGGGGGTCGCGCAGACTCTCGACCATGAAGCGCAGGGAGATGCCGAGCGCCGCGGGGCCGCGGGCCGCACCCACGGCCGGCCGTAGTACGTCGTGCTCGAGGCGCTCGGCGAAGTCGTCCACCAACGCCACCAGCAGCCCGACCTTCGTGCCGAACAGGTAGCTCGGCAGGCCATGGGACACGCCGGCCGCCTTGGCGATCTCGCCGAAGCCGACCGTGGCGGTGCCCCTCTCGGCGATGAGCGCCGTGGCGGCGTCGAGGAGGCGGCGCTGCGAGGCTGCCCGACGCTCGGCCTGGGTCCGCCGCTTGCCGGGCGCCGGTGCGACAGGCGCACGGGCAGTGCTCGTCGTGGTCGGTGTGACGTCCGTCATAGGCGATCGCCGCCCATCATTCCACCCGGCGGACCGGGCGGCCGCCCGGTCAGGCCGGCGTCACCAGGGGGCCCTCGACGGCGTCGTACGTCAGCGCCACGTTGGACGTGGACTCACCAGGAAGCTACGAGCCGCGGTGCTGGACGGCCAGCTCGAGGATCTCGGACATGATCCGCACGAGTTCGAAGTCCTTGGGCGTGTAGACGGCCGCCACGCCGGCGTCGAGGAGCGGCCGGCGGTCCTCCTCCGGGACGATCCCGCCGGCGACCACCGGGGCGTCGATGCCGCCGTCGCGCACCAGGCGGACCACCTGCGGGACGAGCTCGAGGTGGCTGCCAGACAGGATCGACAAGCCGATGACGTCGACGTCCTCCTCGACGGCCACGGCGGCGATCTGCTCGGGCGTCAGGCGGATGCCCTGGTAGATGACCTCCATGCCGGCGTCACGGGCCGCCACGGCGATCTGCTCGGCGCCGTTGGAGTGCCCGTCGAGTCCCGGCTTGGCCACGAGCAGCCGCGGCGGGCCACCGGGCAGGGCGGCCGCCCGCTCGGCGATCGCCCGCAGGCCGCTCGACCCGCCGGCGGCGCCCGTGGCGGCGGCCACGCCCGTCGGCGCCCGGTACTCGCCGAACACCTCGCGCAGGACGCCCGCCCACTCGCCGGTCGTGCCGCCGGCGTGGGCCAGGTCGATCGTCGCCGCCATGATGTTCTCGTCGGACTCGGCCGCCTGGCGCAGCTGGTCGAGCGACCGCTTCACGGCGTCGTCGTCCCGGTTGGAGCGCCACTCGACCACCTCGGCGATCGTCTGCGCCTCGAGCGCCGGGTCGACGCGGAGGATCGCCCCCTCGCCGCCGGCCGCCGTGAGCGGCGACGGCGCCGTCTCGGTGAAGCGGTTGACGCCCACGACCGTGAGCTCGGCGTCCTCGATCTTGCGCACCCGCTCGGCGTGGCTGCGGACCAGCCGGCCCTTGAGCTCCTCGATGGCCTCGAAGGCACCGCCGAGGGCCAGGACCTCGTCCAGCTCGGCGGAGGCCGAGTCGACCAGCGCCGCCGTCATGCCCTCCACCACCTTGGACCCCTCGAAGATGTCGGGGTACTCGAGCAGGTCGGTCTCGAAGGCGAGCACCTGTTGCATGCGCAGCGCCCACTGCTGGTCCCACGGGCGGGGCAGGCCGAGCGCCTCGTTCCACGCCGGCAGCTGGACCGAGCGGGCCCGGGCCGACCGCGACAGCGTCACGCCCAGCATCTCGAGGACGATCCGCTGGACGTTGTTCTCGGGCTGCGCCTCGGTCAGCCCGAGGCTGTTGACCTGGACGCCGTAGCGGAACCGCAGCGCCCGCGGGTCGGTGACCCCGTAGCGCTCGCGGCCGATGCGTTCCCACATCTGCGTGAAGGCCCGCATCTTCGCCGTCTCCTCGACGAAGCGGATGCCCGAGTTCACGAAGAAGCTGATGGAGGCGAAGACCTGTGGGAACAGCTCCTCGGCGACCTGGCCCGACTCCCGCACCGCGTCGAGGACGCCGACCGCGGTCGCCAGGCTGTAGGCCAGCTCCTGCGTGGGCGTCGCCCCGGCCTCCTGCAGGTGGTACGAGCACACGTTCATCGGGTTCCACTTGGGGACCCACCGGGCGCAGTAGGCGATCATGTCGACGATCAGCCGGCGGCTCGGCAGGGGCGGGAAGATGTACGTGCCCCGGGACAGGTACTCCTTGACGATGTCGTTCTGCGTCGTGCCCCGCAGCCGGGTCGACTCGACGCCCTGGCGCTCGGCGTTGGCGACGTAGAGGCCGAGCATCCACGCCGCCGGGGCGTTGATCGTCATCGACGTGTTCATCTCGCCGGGCGGGATGCCGTCCAGCAGCTCCTGCATGTGCCCGAGGTGGGCGACCGGCACGCCGACCTTGCCCACCTCGCCCCGGGCGAGCTGGTGGTCGGGGTCGTAGCCCGTCTGCGTCGGCAGGTCGAAGGCGATGGACAACCCGGTCTGGCCCCTGGCCAGGTTGGTCCGGTACAGGGCGTTCGAGGCCTTGGCCGTCGAGTGCCCCGAGTAGGTCCGCATCAGCCACGGACGGTCCGGCTCGGGAAGCGTCACATCGCTCATGCCCCATCGTCGCCCGCCCCGCCGCGCCGGGACAACTACAGCGTCACCGCGGCGATCGGGGGTGTGCTATGCGAACGCCGGCGGCAGGGGCAGCCGGAGGGCGCGGCGGACGGCCCCGACGTAGTCCGCCCTGCTCACCTCGACCGCCCCCAGCCTCGACAGGTGCGGCGTGGGCCACTGGACGTCGAGCAGCCGGTCGGGATCCGGCGCCCCGCTCGGGCCCGGCCTGTCCCCCTCGCCCAGCAGGTCGACGAGGCGGAGGAGCGCGACCTTCGAGGCGTCGGGCTGCCGGTGGAACATCGACTCGCCGGCGAAGAGCCCACCGACGGCGACGCCGTACAGCCCACCGGCCAGCGTCCCGTCCTCCACCGACCAGGCTTCGACCGAGTGAACCCAGCCCAGCTCGTGCAGGCGCAGGTAGGCGGCCCGGACGTCGGGGGTGATCCACCCGTGGGGCCGGCGGGGGTCGGCGCACCCGTCGATGACCTCGGCACAGGCCGTGTCCACCCGGACCTCGTACCGCCGCACGCTGCGGCGCAGCGACCTCGTGACCCGCACCCCGTCGAGCGGGATCACGCCGCGGGGGTCCGGCGACCACCACCCCAGCGGGCCGCGGCGGCCGCCGAGCGGCATGGGGAAGAGCCCGTGGCGGTAGGCGGCGAGGACGGTCCCCGGCTCGAGGTCACCACCCACGCCGACCAAACCCGTGTCGTCGGCGTTGTCGACGGGCGGGAACGCCCACGGCGACGGCGGCGGCTCCACGGGCACGGTCACCGGCCGCCCCCACCCCAGGCGCGCCGCAGGCCGAGGTCGCGGGCCACGGCGTTGCCGAGCGCCACGGTCGCCCGCCGGTTGAGCAGCCCCGCCGCCGCCGCCCCGGTGAGCAGCGGCCCGAGGGTGGCCAGGTTGCGGGCGTAGCGGGCGCGCAGCTGGGCCACGAGCTGGCGCCGGGCGGCCGGCCCGAGCGCCGGCCCGTCGTCCGCCTCCTCGCCCGCCGACGGCGGGAGGGCGTGGCCGGAGGCCCACACCAGCAGCGCCGAGCGGGTCGTCACCCGGCGCCCGGCCACCTCGTGCAGTTCGGCGATCAGCTTGAGCTCGGTGAGGACGGCCAGGGCCGTCTCGGCCGCCAGCTCGAACGGCACCAGCACGACCATCGCCACGGACAGCTGCTGGGCTGCGATGGCGGTCCCCGTGGCGGCGCCGATGCCCGCGCTCACCCGAGCGGCCGAGCGGACCAGCGCCTTGGCCAGGGCGCCGTCGGTCGCCCCGTCGTGGTGGGCGGACAGCGTGGCGGCGTCCCGGACCGGGACCCGGGGCGCCAGCTCCACAACGGTGTCGGCCAGCCAGCGCCCGCTCGTGACGGCGGCGCGCCCGGCCGTGCGGGCGGACTGGGCCAGCTCGACGATCGTCCGGCCGACCCCGGGCCCGCCGGGGCCGGCGGAGGCGACCACGTCGTCGGGCGCGGGGGGTGGGGCCATCCCGTGACGCTATCGGCCGTCCCGACCAGGGCCGGGACGGCCGGGCGCAGGATCAGCGGGCGCGAGGCGCGGGCTCAGCGCGTCGTGTAGTCGTAGAAGCCCTTGCCGGACTTCCGGCCGAGGTGCCCGGCCGCCACCATGCGCCGCAGGACGGGCACGGGGGCGTAGTTCGGGTCGCGGAACTCGTCGTAGAGGGCGTCGAGGATGGCGACCGAGGTGTCGAGCCCGACCAGGTCGAGCAGGGCCAGCGGGCCCATCGGGAAGTTGCAGCCGCCCTGCATGGCGGTGTCGATGCCCTCGCGGTCGGCGATCCCCGACTCGAGCATGCGCACGGCGTTGTTCAGGTACGGGAAGAGCAGGGCGTTCACGACGAAGCCGGCCCTGTCCTCGACGGCGACGACGTCCTTGCCGCAGGCCTCGGCGAGCGCCTTGGCCTCGGCGAACGTCTCGTCGCTGGTCACCAGCGTCCGGACGATCTCGACGAGGCTCATCATCGGCGCCGGGTTGAAGAAGTGGATGCCGAGGACCCGGTCGGGCCGCTGGGTGGCGACCGCCATCTCGACGACCGGCAGGGTCGACGTGTTGGTGGCGAGGATGGCGCCGTCCTTGACGATGCCGTCCAGCTCGACGAACAGGGCCTTCTTGACGGCCAGGTCCTCGACGACCGACTCGAGCACGAGGTCGCAGTCGGCGAGCGCCTCGAGGTCGCTCGTCGCCGTCACCCGGCCCCGGACCTCGTCGGCGACCGACGCCTCGAGCCTGCCCTTGTCGACCTGGCGGCCGAGCGACTTGCCGAGGCCGGCCAGCATGGCGTCGGCGGTCTCCTGCTTCCGCGAGCGCAGGACCACCTCCACCCCCGCTTTGGCCGCCACCTCCGCGATGCCGGACCCCATGATCCCCGAACCCACGATCCCCATGCGCGCTACGGCCATGTGGGGACGTTACTGAGCGGTAGTCAGGCCGGTCCAAGCCGACCGAACGCCATTCGGGTTCGACGCCGACGGAGAGTGGCGGGCCGTCGGTCCGAGCGGCCCCGGCGCGCTCGGTACGGTCGACCCCATGACAGGACCTCTCGCCCTGGTGGGCGGCAACGAGTGGACCACCGGATGCGATTTCGACCGCACGCTGCTGGCGGCGAGCGGCGCCGACGAGGTCGTGGTTCTGCCGACGGCGGCCGCCTACGAGCACCCGGAACGGGTGGCGGCGGCCGCCGCGCACTGGTTCGAGTCGCTCGGCGCCAAGGCCCGCCCGGTCATGGCGGTGGACCGCCGTGGTGCCTTCGACGACGACTTCGTGGCCGCCATCCGCTCGGCCCGGTTCGTGTACCTGTCCGAGGGCTCGCCGATGCACCTGCGCTCCGTCCTGCTCCGGAGCCCGCTGTGGGACGCCCTGGTCGCCGCCTGGCGGGACGGGGCCGTCCTCGCCGGGTCGGCCGCCGGCGCCGCCGTCCTGTGCGACCCGATGGTCGACACGCGCGGCGGCGCCTACACGGTCGGGCTCGGCCTGGTGGACCGCATGGCGGTGATCCCGCGCGTCGACACGTGGACCGACGACAAGCTGCGGCGGACGATCCGGCTGGCCCCTCCGGGCGTGCCCGTGGCCGGCGTCGACCAGGCGACGGCGCTGATCCGGGACGCGGACGGCTGGCGGGCCGAGGGCGTCGGCGACGTCACGGTGTGGGTCGACGACGCCGAGGTGCGCCTCGACGCCCTCCCCGTCTGACGCCTCCGGCGGGTCAGCCGGCCGGCGCCGTCGTGGCGGTGGTGTCGCCGGTGGGCTCGGTGACGTCGGTGCCGGGTTCGCCCGTGGCCGCGCCCGCGGCGGCCCGCTGGATGTCGACGATGTCGACCTCGAACGCCAGCGGCGAGTCGGGCGGGATGCCGCCGTCGGGCGAGCCCTGTTCGCCGTAGGCCAGGTCGGAGCCGAGGACCAGCCGCCGGCGTTCGCCGATGCGCACGCCGTCGAGGCCCTGGTCCCACCCGGGGATGACCTGGCCGACCCCCAGGGGGACCGTGATCGGCTCGCCGCCCTCCCACGACTGGTCGAACACGTTCCCGTCCGGCGTCTTGCCGATGTAGTGGGCGACGATCGTGTCGCCGGCGGCGGCGCCCTCGCCCTCCCCCTCGATGAGGGTCTCGGTCTCGACGGCGTCGGCGGGCGTGTCCTCCGGCGGCGGCGCCGGGTCCGGCGCCTCGCGGTCGAGGACCTCCTGGGCCAACTCAGGGTCCATGTACGCCGGTGCCGTCGTCGTCGGCGACGCCGTGTCGTCGGTCGTGGCCGTCTCGGTCTCGTCGCCGTCGTCGTCCCCGCCGAGCACCGTCGACCAGACGAAGAGCAGCCCGACGACGGCGGCGGCCGCCACGACGCCGCGGATGATGCTGCGGCGCCGCTTGTCCCTGCGGGCCGCGATCAGCTCGGCCTCGGCCCGGGCCAGGCGACCCGACTTCTGACGATCTCGCTTCTCGGTGCCCACGGGGTCGTGAGAGTAGCCCCCGGACGGACCTGGGCCTCACCGGACGTGAAATCGGGCGCACCCAGCTGCGATCTGGCCGGAATCACACCCTTCGTGCTGTTTTTCCAACGCTGCGTAGGGATTTCGCGAGCGAACACTGTACGTAGCGACTAAGGAGGCGGGTCACCACCCGTAGCACTGGCTATCGGTCCCGGTGATGCGGTAAACGGCCAGGTTGAAAAGCAACCACGCTTCCAAGTGCACAAGGCACCCTGCGGAGCGAACCGTGCGAGAATCGCGACAACGCGGTTCGATGTGAGCCCCAGATCACGAGAACCAGATGAGTGACGACACCGAAGACGAAGACCTTCCCATGAGCGTGACGCTCGAAGTCGGACGCCGGCTCCGTGCGTTACGCAAGGCGCGCCACCTCTCACTTGACGACGTGGAGCGCCATTCCTCCGGACGGTGGAGTGCGTCCGCCGTCGGCGCCTACGAACGCGGCTTCCGCACGTTGAGCCTTCCCCGGCTCCACGAGCTGGCCGGGTTCTACGACGTGCCGGTCTCGGTCCTGCTGGGCGAGACCGCCCCCGCAGCCGAGGAGCCACGCAAGCTGGTGCTCGACCTCGAAGCCCTGTCCGGGGTGCCCGACGCGGCCTCCGTCCAGCGATTCGTTCGGTCGATCATCCTCGAGCGCGGCGATTTCAACGGACGCGTCCTGACCATCCGCCGCGACGACCTCCGGGCCATCGCCGCCCTGCTGCAGTGCGACCCGCCGCGGGCCGTCACCCAGCTGGACGAGTGGGGCGCCCTCGTCGAGAGCCCGACCGCCCTGTAGACGCCGCCTCTGACGCGCCGCCGCGGCCCGGGGTGAGCCCCCGGGGCCGGTAGCCTCTGACCTCCGTGGCCACCCACGCGCCCCCCGCCGCTCCCGCGCCCGCGCACGACGCTGCCGACGCGGGCCGACGGCCGCTCGTCGTCATGAAGTTCGGCGGGACCTCGGTCGGCGACCCCGACCGCATCCGCGACGTCGCCGAGCACATCGCCCGGACCAAGCGGCGCGGCAGCGACGTCGTGGCCGTGGTGAGCGCCATGGGCAAGGAGACGGACGAGCTGATCCGGCTCGCCCACGCCGTGTCCGATGTCCGGCCCGGCCGCGAGATGGACATGCTGATCACCGCGGGCGAGCGCAAGGCGATGGCGCTGCTCTGCATGGCGCTGCACTCCCTGGGCGTGGAGGCCGACAGCTTCACGGGCAGCCAAGCCGGCTTCATCACCGACACCACGCACACCAACGCCAAGATCGTCGAGATGCGCACCGACCGGGTCCTCAACGCCCTCGCAGCCGGCCGCGTGCCGGTCGTCGGCGGGGCGCAGGGCGTCTCGACCGACAAGGACGTCACGTTCCTGGGCCGGGGCGGCTCCGACACCACCGCCGTCGCACTGTGCCATGCCCTCGGCGGGGACGTGTGCGAGCTCTACACCGACGTGTCCGGCGTGTTCAGCGCGGACCCGCGGCTGGTGCCGTCGGCCCGGCGCATGTCGCGCATCTCGTTCGACGAGCTGCTCGAGATGACCGCCACCGGCTGCCCCAAGCCGGCCATGCGCTCGGTCGAGTACGCCCGCCGCTGGGGGGTCGAGCTGCACGTGCGCTCGGCGTTCACGTGGGAGCCCGGCACCTGGGTCGGCAAGGAGGACACCGCCATGGAGCAGGCCATCGTCTCGGGGGTCACGTCCGACGACAGCGAGGCCAAGGTCACGGTCAACGGCGTGCCGGACGAGCCCGGCGTCGCCGCCCGGCTGTTCCGCCAGCTGGCCCACCGCGACATCAACGTCGACATGATCGTGCAGAACGTCTCGACCCAGGGCGTGACCGACATCTCCTTCACGGTCCCGAAGTCCGACGCCGACGGGGCCACCGAGGTCTGCCGGGCGCTGGCCGACGAGATCGGCGCGACCGGCGTGTCGTCCGACCGGGCCATCGCCCGCGTGAGCCTTGTCGGCGCCGGCATGAAGACCCACCCCGGCGTGGCAGCCACGATGTTCGAGACGCTGGCCGAGCTCGGCATCAACATCGACATGATCTCGACCTCGGCGATCCGCACGTCCTGCGTCGTCGCCGAGAGCAGGGTCGAGGAGGCCGTCCAGGCGCTCCACGCCGCCTTCGAGAAGGACATGCGGGCGGCCGTCGACGGCTGAGGGCGGGACGAACTCCCTTGGGAGCGGCGCCGGGCCCGCCGTAGCCTGCGGGGTCATGCGCGTCGGAGTCGTCGGAGCCACGGGCCAGGTCGGTGGCGTCATGCGTCAGCTGCTCGCCGAGCGGGGCTTCCCCGTCGACGAGATGCGGTGTTTCGCCTCGGCCCGCTCGGCCGGCCGCACGCTGCCGTGGGGCGACGGCGAGGTCGTGGTCGAGGACGCCGAGACCGCCGACTACGCCGGGCTCGACCTGGCGCTGTTCTCCGCCGGGGCCGCCACGTCGCGCGTGCTGGCCCCCCGTGTGGCCGAGGCCGGGGCCGTGGTGGTCGACAACTCGTCGGCCTGGCGGATGGACCCGGACGTGCCGCTCGTCGTGTCCGAGGTGAACCCGGAGACCCTCGCCCACCTGCCCCGCAACATCGTCGCCAACCCCAACTGCACGACGATGGCCGCCATGCCGGTCCTGGCCCCGTTGCACCGCGAGGCCGGCCTGACCCGGCTCGTCGTGAGCACGTACCAGGCCACCTCGGGCGCGGGCGGCGTGGGCGTCGACGAGCTGGCCGACCAGCTGGCGGCGGTCGGTGTCGGCGCCCGCCGGTTGGCGTTCGACGGCGAGGCGGTCACGTTCCCCGAGCCGTCGACGTTCGCCGCGCCCATCGCCTTCAACGTGCTGCCGCTGGCCGGGCCGATCGTCGACGACGGCAGCCGGGAGACGTCCGAGGAGCAGAAGCTCCGCAACGAGAGCCGCAAGATCCTGGGCATCCCCGACCTGCCCGTGTCCGGCACCTGCGTGCGGGTGCCGGTCTTCACCGGGCACTCGCTGTCCATCAACGCCGAGTTCGCCCGCGACCTCCCGCCTGAGGCGGCGGTCAAGCTGCTGGCCGAGGCGCCCGGCGTGGTCGTGACCGACGTGCCGACGCCGCTGCACGCCGCCGGGAAGGACCCGGCCTACGTGGGCCGGATCCGTCGCGACGAGGGCGTCGAGCACGGCCTGGCGCTGTTCGTGTCCAACGACAACCTGCGCAAGGGCGCCGCCCTCAACGCCGTCCAGATCGCCGAGCTGCTCGCCGCCCGCTGAGGCGGGGCCGGCCGGGCGAGGTGGATCGGCCGGCCCCGCCGGCTCGGGGCCGGTCCCTCGGCTCAGGGGCGGTCGCCCTCCGGGCAGGTGCACGGCACCGTGCCGCAGCGGGGGCAGCCGTCGGCGTAGCGCTGGGCGGCCTCCTCGAGGCTGAGCCCGAGCTGGCCGGCGAGCGTGGCCAGCCAGGCCAGCACGTCGCTCAGCTCGTGGAGCTGCTCGTCCGGCCCCAGCTTGCGAGCCGCCTGCGCCAGCTCGCCCAGCTCCTCGGCCAGCCAGGCCACGGTGGACGGGACGCCACGGGCCCGGTCGCGCTCGCCGTACGTCTCCTCGATGCGGGCCTGGAAGGCAGCCAGCTCCATCGGGCCAGGCTAGGAGTCGGCCGGGCGCGCCCAGTCCACCGCGATCCAGTGGTCGCCGCGGCGGAGCGTCCGCCAGGCGTGCGGCCGCTCGGGCCCGTAGCGGACCCGCAGCGTCACCTCGTCCGTCGCCGGCCGCCCCGCCGCGTGCCACCGGCTCACGGCCCCGAGTAGGGCACGCTCGGCGTTGGGGCCGCCGAAGCCCGTGACCCGGGCCGACGCGCCGTCGCCCACCAGCAGGGCAAGGCTTCCGTCGGCGGCGTCGACGACGCCGAGGGCCTGCTCGCGCGGCCCCATCCAGCGGGGCCCGCCGACGACCTCGACGAGGCGCTCCTCCGGCAGGTCGAGGGCGGCGTACGAGGCGAGCGCCCAACTGCTGGCGTCGCCGAGGTGGACCCGGCGGTGGCGGGAGAACCCCAGGGCGGTGACCAGCAGCCGCTGGCGGGCGGCGGCATCGAGGCCGGCCAGCGCCGGCCCGGTCAGGTGGAACAGGGGGCGGGTGACGCTGGTGTCGGCGTGCTCGGCGACGGCCGACTGTGCCGGCCGGGCGCCGCCGGTCGCCGACGGCCCCCGCAGCGCCATGAACGCCCCCGCCGAGACCGCCACCGTGTCGAAGCCGCTCGACACCTTGCGCAGCGCCACCACGACCTGGGCCGAGAACAGCACGCGGCTCAGCCGCAGGGGCACGACCAGCACCCCACCCGGGACGAGCTGGTCGTACCAGGCCCGGGCGACGGCCTCGCCGCTGGCCGTCACGATGATCCGGTCGACGCGCTCGCCGTCGGGGGCGCCGGCGCGGCCGTCGCCGACCACCACCGCGGCCGTCGACCGGGTGGCCAGCAGCGCCTCGCGCGCCCGGGCGGCGACCTCGCGGTCGAGCTCGACCGAGGTCACGGAGCCCTTCGGGCCGACCAGCCGGTCCAGCAGGGCGGCGTTGTAGCCGGTGCCCGCCCCGATCTCGACCACCCGTTGCCCGGCCCGCAGGTCGAGCATCTCGAGCATGCGGGCCATGATCGCCGGCTGCGACGAGGACGAGGTCGGCAGCCGCGTCTCGGGGTCGCGCCGGGTCACGATGGCCTCGTCGCGGTAGACGGCGGCGAGGCCGAGGCGGTCGGCGTACTCGGGGAGGAAGTTCTCCCGGGGCACCTCGCCGAACGCGTCCGCCACCCGGTCGTCGGTCAGGTAGCCCTGACGCCGGAGGCGTTCCACCAGGTCGTGACGGAGCTCCGTGGCCTCGTCGCCCACGGCCCCGATGGTAGGCGGCCGTACCGGGCCCCTCGTCGGCCGGCGTTAGGGTCCGGCGATGCCGCTCACGCTCGTCACCTGGAACCTGAAGGGCAGCAACCGTCCCGACATCGCGGCCGTCGCGGCCCATCTGCGAGCGGTCGGCGCCGACGTGGTGGCCCTCCAGGAGGTGCAGCGGCGTCAAGCGCACGAGCTGGCCCGCCTGCTCGGCGCCCACAGCCTGACGTGGGGGTTCAAGCACTGGCCGGTGACGGTGCGGCCGGAGGGCATGGCGATCCTCGGGCTCGCCATCCCGGTCGAGGTGGACACGCAGGCCCTGTCCTTCCGGTGGCGGCTGTGGAGCTCGCGCCGGCGGATCTTCCAGGTGGCGCGCTTCCTTCCCTCGGGGTCCGGCCGGGAACGCTGGATGCTGGTGAACCTGCACCTCAGCACCCGTGAGGCCGAGCGGCGGGCGCACGAGGTGGCGACCGTCCTGCGGACCATGGGGGCGACCGAGGGCCCGGCCATCGTCAGCGGCGACCTCAACGACCGGCCGGGGGCCCCGCTGTTCGCGCAGCTCGGCGCCGCCGGCCTGCGCGACGCCTGGGCCGAGGTCCACCCGGACGCCGACGAGACGGAGAGCGCCACGAACTGGCCGGGATGGACGCCCGGGACGACGAAGGACCCGAGCCGGCGCCTCGACTACGTGCTGGTGAACGACGCCCTCGACGTGGTCGCCGTGGACATCCCCCGGCCGGGCGAGCCGGGCTTCGACGGCTTCCGCACGCTGTCCGACCACCTCCCGCTCACCGTCACCCTCGCACCCCGGGCGCCGCGTCCGGCATGACAGACTCGTCGGCCGTGAGCGTCGCCCCTGGACCGCCCGCGCCCGCCCCTTCCGGCGTGCCCGCGCCCGCGGAGGACGACGTCGTCACGCCCGACGACGACCCCGCCGGGGACGACGACGGGGTGGTCCGGGCGTCGCCCCGGGCCCGGCGGGCGCTCGTGGCGGTGACGCTCGTGGTGACGGCGTTCCTGCTGTGGGGGACGTTCTGGGGCAGCGACGACCACTTCCCCTTCGGGCCGTTCCGCATGTACGCCAACGCCAGCGACACGAACGGCGTGGTCCGCTCGGCGCGGGTCGAGGCCGTGGACGCCACCGGGCGCCGGTTCAAGCTGTCCGACTCGTCCACCGGCATGCGGCGGGCCGAGGTCGAGGGCCAGATGCCCCGCTTCCGTGAGGACGGCGACCGGCTGGAGGCCGTGGCGGAGGCGTACCACGCGCGCCACCCCGACGCCCCGGAGCTCGTGCTGGTCGAGATCCTCCAGCGCCGCTACCACCTGGTCGACGGCGAGCCCAGCGGCGAGGTCACCGAGGTTCAGGTGGCGGCCTGGGCGGCACCCGGGTACGAGGACCTGGCCGACTACGACGCCCGCATCGCCGCCGAGGAGGAGGCCGCCCGCGAGGCCGAGCTGGCGCGCTCGGGCTCCGGGGCGGACTCGTGAGCACGGTCACGGTCCGCGCCGCCCGCCCGTCGGTGGGCGAGCGGCTGTCCGGCTGGCTGTTCTCGCCGGTGCCCGCCGGGCGCGTGGCGGCGTTCCGGACGCTCGCCTACCTGTTCGTCCCCCTCGACCTGCTGCGGTTGACGCCGTGGGTGGCCCGGCACGGCGACGTGCCCGGCGACCTGTACCAGCCGCTGTTCCTCGGCCGCCTGCTGCACCTGCCGGTGCCGACCGAGGCGCTCGTCCAGGGCGTCTGGGTGGCGCTGCTGGCCACGTCGCTCGCTGCCGCCACCGGCCGGGCGCCCCGGCTGCTGGGCACGGCGGTGGCGGTCCTCTACGCCGAGTGGATGTTCGTGGCCATGTCGTACGGCAAGGTCGACCACGACCGCTTCGGCTACATGGTCGCCCTCTTCGCCCTGGCCACGGCCGGCCCGGCCCGCCACGGCGAGGCGACCCTGACCGAGCGGGGCGGCTGGGCGCTGCGGGTCACGCAGATGGCGGCGATGGCCACCTACTTCCTCGCCGCCTTCGCCAAGCTGCGCTACGGCGGCCCCGGGTGGATGAACAGCGCCACCCTGACGTGGGCGGTCATCCGCCGCGGCACCGACTTCGGCGACTGGCTGATGGACATCCCCGGCGCCCTCGTGGCCATGCAGTGGTTCATCGTGGTGTTCGAGCTGAGCAGCCCGCTGATCTTCCTGCTGCCCGAGCGGGTGCGCCGGGCGCTGATCGTGAGCTTCTTCGGCTTCCACGTGGGCGTGTTCGCCGCGGTGCGGATCGCCTTCTTCCCGCACCTCGTGGCGCTGGCGGCGTTCCTCCCGCTGGAGAGGCTGCGCCCGATCACCGGGCTCCGTCGGGTGGCGACGCGGGTCGCGGGCCACCGGCCGGCCGCTCAGCCCGAGCCGGCGACCACCAGCTGACGCTCGTCGGCGGGCGCGACGTCCGGCGCGATGTCCGGCCCGGCGGTCGGATCGGCGCCGGCCACGACCGGGGGTGGGATGAAGCGGCACGGGTGGCGGCGGTGCTCCCGTTCGAGGACGACCTGCACGCCCAGCAGGAAGATGCCACCGGCGACCATGCCCATCGACACGTCCGAGAACCAGTGGACGCCCAGGTAGACCCGGCTGGCGGCCACCGCCACGATGATCACGGTCGACGTCCACAGCGACGCCCACCAGACACGCCGGCTGCGCGTGTAGAGCGACACGACCAGCGGCAGCAGGCCCCACAGGGCGATCGCCGCCATCACGTGGCCGCTGGGGAACGACGGCCCGTTGCCGGGGACCAGCCGCTCGAGGTCGGGCCGCTGCCGGTCCACGACCACCTTGATCAGGAACTCGACGACCGGCCGGCCGAACGTCGCCACCACCAGCGCGGTCGACACCGCCCGGCAGCGGCGCCAGGTCGCGATCGCCGCCAGTGTCCCCAGGACCAGCACCGGTATCTGCGACCCCAGCCGCGACACGGTGAGGAAAATCGTGTCGAGCAGCGCCGTCCGGTTGGCCTCGACGCTGCGCTGGATCGGCGCGTCCCACGTCAGCAGCAACTGGCCGTTGCGGAGGGCGGCGGCGAAGGCGAAGCCCACCAGCACGATGCCCAGCACGGTGGCGAGGTGGCGCCGCGACAGGAGGAGGGACGCCGGTGTCAGCGGCGGGGCCGCGTGGAGGTGATGGGGAGACGGGTGGCGCGACACGGCGTCGGGGCTCCTCGTGGGGCCGGGGATGGACAATCGTCTCCGGTGCCGTCCGTCACCACGCCGCCGGAGATGTGCTGGCCAGAGTAGGCCCAATCCGGCCGGGACGGGCGGGCGAGCGCCGGCCCCGGTTCAGCGGGGAGTCAGCTGACGGGGCCCGCCGCGGAGGGGCGCACCCCGGCATCGGCCGGGGCGGCCGGAGTGACCGGAGCAGCCGGGGTGGCCGGAGCGACCGGGGTGGCGGTCGTCGCCCGTCGGGCGTCCCGTTCGGCCTGCGGCAGCGAGCACGCCGGGGCCCCGCCGGGGAGCCGGTGCCGGTTGCGCGAGACGAGCCGGTAGACCGGCCACGCCACGGCCCGGATCGGGGCGAACCCCAGCACCCACCCGAGCGGTCGCCAGAAGGAGCCGGCGTCGACCAGCAGGCGAGCGATGCCCGCGGGACCGGCGGCCGCCGGCCGACCCGTGCCGTCGACCCACTGCACCGCCGCCTCGGCCTCGGCCTGCGTCACCCCGAGGTTGGCGAGGTCGGCCCGCTGCCACGGGACCACCCGGGCCGAGGTCGGGATGCGTCGCTCGATGAAGTGGGCACAGCTCGAGCAGAAGGCGCAGTCGCCGTCGAAGAGGAAGGTCGGGGCGGGGGCATCGGCCACGCGCCAGTTCTACCTGGTCCGGCCCCGGCCTCCGACCCGCCACCCGACCCCGTCCGTCAGGCCAGGTTCAGGTCCTTGCGGGGCCGGACCACCAGGTCGGCCACCACGTGCCCCGGGCGGGACAGGGCGAAGACGACGGCGTCGGCCACGTCGTCCGCGCAGATGAACGTGTCGCTCATCGCCCGCTGGGCGGCGTCGAGGACGTCGTCGGGCAGACGCTCGCCCGGCACGACCTCGGCGTCCACCCCGCTCATGGCCACCACGCCCTGCAGGACCGCGGGGTCGAGATGGCGCCCGAAGTTCGTGGCCACGGCGCCGGGGGAGACCGCGGTGACGGTGATCGGCTCGTCGGCCAGCTCGTGGCGCAGCGTGTTGGTGATGACGTTCACGGCGTGCTTGGTCGCGCCGTAGACACCCGAGTCGGGGCGGGAGGCGGCGACCGACGAGATGTTGACGATGTGGCCGGCCGCCCCGCAGGCCCGCATGGCCTCGACGGCGGCGCTGCACCCGGCCAGCAGCCCCAGCACGTTGGTCTCGAGCATGGCGCGCCAGTGCTCGGGGTCGGCGCCGACGATGGCGCCCAGGTGGGCGAGGCCGGCGTTGTTCACCATGACGTCGAGGCGGCCCGTGTCGCCCACGGCCGTGTCGACGAGGCCCCGGACGGCCTTCGGTTCCCGCAGGTCGGCGACGATGGCGTGGGCAGTCCCACCGGCGGCGGTGACGCGGGCGGCGGCCTCGTCGAGCGCCGGCTCGTTGCGCCCCGCCAGCACGACGTGGGCGCCGCCGCCGCCGAGCCGCTCAGCGACCGCGCGGCCGATGCCGCTGGAGGCCCCGGTGACGACGGCCGTCCGCCCGGACAGGTCGAGTGAGCTGGTCATGAGGGCCTCCCGGCCGATCGGCAGAACACGATAAGGTGCTCGTATTCGTAGTTTTACGAGTGGCTGCTCGCATCTGTCAATGGGGTCCTCGCCGGCAGGGCGCGGCCGGTGACGGCGCCGGTCCGCCGCCAGGCCCGAGGCCGGGCCCGCATGGCGTCGATCCTCGATGCCACCGAGCAGCTGGTGGCCGAGGTCGGCTACGACGAGATGTCAACCAACGCCGTGGCGAGCCGGGCGGGAATATCGCCCGGGTCTCTCTACCAGTTCTTCGGTGGGAAGGCCGACCTGCTGGCGGGCCTGGTCGACCGGTACACCCAAGATTTCCAGCGCTTCT
>DATFOS010000178.1:0-3335 GCA_035265325.1 Acidimicrobiales bacterium | reverse complement strand
CTCTGGCACCTCGCCGACCTCGACCCGGCGGCCACGGGCACCGCCGCCCGCCCACCCCGCTCGCGCAGCTAGCGGGTCCGCCTCAGCGCTAGCGTGCCGGCGATGTCGAGCCCGTACCGCCTCGTGGCTCTGGTCGGCGTCGTGCTGCTGGGGGCGGCGGTATTCGCCATCTTCGCCCTAATGCGGGCCGACGATGGGCCCGATCCCGCCGACGACGCCCGCGCCTACCTCGCCGCCTGGGAGGAGGGGGACACCGCGGCGATGGAGGAGCTGGTCGACGAGCCGCCCGCCTCGTTCGCCACCCTCCACCAGGACATCGCGGAGAACCTGCGGGTGATCGACGCGAGCTACGACCTGGGCGCGGTCGACGACGACGGCGACACCGCCATCGCCCGGTTCACGGCCGCGCTCCAGCTCGACGGGCTCGGCCAGTGGGACTACGGCGGCACGCTGAGCCTCGTCGAGGCCGACGACGGCTGGCTCGTCGACTGGACGCCCGCGGCCATCCACCCCGACCTCGGCAACGGGCAGACGCTCACCCGCTCCCGCGAGATGCCCCCGCGCGCCCCGATCCTCGACAAGGACGAGCGCCCGCTCGCCTCGATGAGCGCCGGGCGCATCGTCGGGCTGGAGCCACGGGCCATCACCGACCTGAACCAGGTCAAGGCGGCGCTCCACCAGCAGCTCCGCGTCGACCCGGCTGACATCGATGCCGCCCTCGGCGCCCCGGGCGTCCAGCCCGACCACTTCGTGCCGATCATCACCATCAGTCAGGCCCGCTACGAGCAGGTCGAGCCCGTGATCTACCCGCTCCCGGGCACGAGGTTCCGCGACACCACCCTGAGGCTCACGCCGACGCCCGGTTTCGCCCAACACCTGCTCGGCGGCACGGGCGAGATCACGGCCGAACGGCTCGAGGAGCTCGGCCAGCCCTACCAAGTCGGGGACGTCGTCGGTCTGACGGGCATCGAATCCCGTTACGAGGGGCAACTCGCCGGTACGCCATCGGGCGACATCCAGCTCACCGCCGCCGGCGGCGAGGTCGTCGAGGTGCTCGACCGCATCGAGGGGCGGAAGCCCGAGCCCGTGCGCACCACGCTCGAGCTCGCCGCCCAGTCGGCCGCCGAGTCGGCGCTGGGGGACACAACCCAGCCGGCGGCCATCGTGGTCGTCGATCCCGAGGGCAACGTGCGGGCGGCCGCGTCCCGACCCCGCGACGACGGCTTCAACCGGGCGATCGGCGGCCGGTACGCACCGGGATCGACGTTCAAGGTGGTCACCACCGCAGCGCTGCTCGCGCGCGGCGTCACGCCCGATACGCCGGTCGAATGCGCCCCGACCACCAACGCCGGCGGGCGGGAGTTCAAGAACTTCGAGAGCTCGAGTCTTGGCACCGTGCCGTTCGGCCTGGCATTCGCACAGTCGTGCAACACCGCCTTCATCACCGCATCGGCCGACGTGCCCGACGCCGACCTGGTAGCCGCGGCCGAGAGCTTCGGCTTCAACGCCGACTACTCGGCGGGCCTGACCACGTTCGGCGGCAGCTTTCCCGCCCCGGCCGACGCCACCGAGCACGCCGCCGCGAGCATCGGCCAGGGCCGCGTGGAGGCCAGCCCGCTGCACATGGCCTCCGTGGCGGCGGCGGTCATCGACGGCACGTGGGAGGCGCCGATCCTTCTGCCCGACCCGCCGACGGTCGAGCCCGGGGAGGCGGCGGATGGCGGCGGGGCGGAGTCCGGTTCCGGCGACGGTGAGTCCAGGGACGGTGAGTCCGGCGACGGTCAGTCCGGCGACGACGCTGGGTCCGGCGGCGACGCTGGGTCCGACGACGAGTCGGCCGGCGGCGAGGCGACGACGACCACCGACCCAACCGCCACCACCGCGGCCGGTGAGTCCACCGACGCCGGGGCCGGCGACAGCGAGGCCGCCGCAGGCTCGGCGGACCCGACCGAGCGGCCCGAGCCGACCACGCTGGCACCGGGGACCGCCGACACGTTGTACAGCCTCATGCGTCGCGTCGTGAGCGAGGGCAGCGGTCAGTCGGCTGCCGTCTCGGGCGTGGAGATCGCAGGCAAGACCGGCACGGCCGAGTTCGGCAGCGGCGATCCGCTGCCCACCCACGCCTGGTTCATCGGCATCCGGGGCGACTACGCCGTGTCGGTCCTCGTCGAGGGCGGCGGCGTGGGCGGCCGGGTGGCCGCTCCCGTTGCCGGCCGCGTGATGGCGGGCTTGTCGGGCGGCTGACCAGCGCGGCGGCGGTTGCTTGCAGCCGCCCTTGACCTCAATCTCGCTCGAGGTTCTACGGTGCGCGGGCATGCACGCGATCCGGCAACACGAGTTCGGCCCGGCCGAGAACCTGGTCTACGAAGCGGTCGACGATCCGGTGCCTGGCGAGGGCCAGGCCCGCATCGCCGTCGAGGCCGCCGGCGTCCACCTGGTCGACACGCTGATCCGCAAGGGCGAGACCGGCGGGCCGTTCCCCCTGCCCGACCTCCCGATGATCCCCGGGCGCGAGGTCGCCGGCACGGTCGACGCCGCTGGCTCCGGCGTGGACGGGCGATGGCTGGGCCGGCGGGTCGTCGCCCACCTGGGCATGGCCAGCGGCGGCTACGCGGAGCTGGCGGCCGCCGAGGTCGGTTCGCTCCACCAGATTCCCGACACGCTGACCCCCGAGGCGGCCGTCGCAATGATCGGCACGGGGCGGACAACTATCGCCATCCTCGAGCTCGCGGAGTTGACCAGCGACGACGTGGTGCTGGTCACGGCGGCGGCCGGCGGGATCGGCAACCTGCTCGTCCAGGCCGCCCGCAACGCGGGCGCCGCGGCGGTCGGCGTCGCCGGCGGCCCCGCCAAGGTGGAGCGGGTGCGTGCTCTGGGTGCGACGGCGACGGTCGACTATCGCGCGCCCGACTGGACCAAGGCGGTCACCGACGCGCTCGACGGACGCGCGCCCACCGTGGCCTTCGACGGTGTCGGCGGCGCGCTCGGCCACGGTGCGCTCGAGCTGCTGCGGCCCGGCGGCCGGCTGATCATGTTCGGCTGGTCGTCGGGCGAGCCCACTCCACTGACGGCGCACGACCTGTATGCCCGCGGCCTGACCGCCTCGGTCGCGATCGGTCCGCGGATCCAGCAGCGCCCCGGCGGCCTGCGGGGCCTGTAGGCGGAGGCGCTCGCCGAGGCGGCTGCGGGTCGGCTGGTGCCCTTGGTCGGCCAGGCCTTCCCGCTCGCCCATGCCGCCGACGCCCACACCGCGCTCGAGACCCGGGCCACGATGGGCAAGGTGGTGCTCGTGCCCTGAGTTGGCCGTAGGTGTGTCAGTCGACCTTGGCCATGTT